>CAYMGL010000213.1:0-4906 GCA_964389945.1 uncultured Actinomycetota bacterium | reverse complement strand
GTCCCTCGACCGTGCCGGCCAGGGCGGTGACGTCGTCGAGCGTGCCGCTCTTGCCCAGGAAGCGACCGTCGGCGACCGTCCCGCGCAGACGACGGCGCAGCGTGCCCTCCTCGCCGGCGACCGCCAGGGCCTCGCGCCAGGCCGCCCCGTGGACACCGGTCCGCAGGACGTGGTCGATGCTCGCCAGCGTCGTCGCGCTGACCCGGTCGTCCCGCGACAGGCCGGACCCGTCCGACAGCGACATCCCCGTGGTGTCCACGCCGGCCTCGGCGAGCAGGCGTGCGATCGCAGCCCCCGACGACGGCCAGTCCTGCGCCCCGAGGCCGTGACCGACGAGGCGGAACAGGGTGTCGGCGGTGTGGTTGTCACTGCGCTCGAAGGCGAACTGCACGTGCTCGGCCACCGGCGGGCCCGTGACCTCGGCCAGGACCCGCGGGTCACCCTCACCCAGCCCCACGTCCCCGCCGATGCGGACGCCGCGCTCGGCGAGCATCCGGCGGAACACCTGGACCGTCCGGGCGGCGGGGTCCTGGGCGGCGACCAGCCGCAGCTCGGGGTTGGGTGGGGGCGACACGACCGTGACCTCGAGGCCGGCGTCCACGGTGAGCGCCGTGATCCGCCGGGCGTCGAGCACGGCGAGGTAGCCGTCCTTCCAGCCGGGTGCCTCCGGCGTGTTGCCGAACGCGTCGGGGGCCGCGACCACGCCCCGGGTCACGACCCGCACCCCGGCGTCGACGACCGCGTCGGCGAGCGCCTCGAGCTCGGTGTGTGGCCGCGCCACGTAGACCAGCGAGCGGTAGGCCTGCTGGCTCAGGGCCGGATCGCCCCCACCGACCAGCTCGAGGCGGCCGCGCAGCACACCGTCCTCCAGCGTCCCGACCGCCTCGACACGCGTCGGGATGCGGTGGTCCGGACCGAACAGCAGCAGCGCGGCGGCACCCGGTGCGAGCTTCGCCGTCGAGGCCGGCAACAGGGCACGCGCGCCGTCGACGTCGAACACGGGGCGACCCTCGGCGTCCAGGACGGCCACGGAGACGTCGACCTCGGCCGGGAACGCTGCCGCAGCCTCGGCCAGTCGGGCCACCAGCGCGGAGCGGTCCGGCGGTGGCGGCGTCGGGCTGGGCGACGGCGAGGGGCTGGGCGACGGCGACGGACTGGGTGACGGCGACGGGGACGGGCTCGCGGGCGCGGCGGCATCGGTGACGTCGGCAGGCTGGCTGCAGCCACCGAACAGCAGCGCGGCGGTGAGGAGGGCGGGCAGCACGGCCGGGCGTGCACGCACGGCTCAGCGCTCCCCGGCGCCGGCGGGATCCGCCATGGTCGGCACCCTCGGCCCGTCGTCGGACTGGCCGCTGACCGTCGGGACCACGAGGACGCGCACGCCGGGTGGCATGCGCCCGGCGACCTCGTGGACGAACCGACGGCCGCTGCCGCCCTGGTCCATCATCCGCGGGACCGGCTCACCGAGGACGACGAGGTCCACCGCTGCCGCGCGTGCCTCCTCGGCGATGCAGTCGACGACGCTCGACCCCTGCCGCACCACCGGCTCGAACTGGACGCGGCGGCTGCGTGCGAGCTGGGCCATGACCGACAGCGCCGGGTCGCCCACCAGCGGGTCCGAGCGCTGCCCCGGGGGCACCACGTGCAGGCCGGTCACCACGGCGTTGGTCGACGCGGCGAGGTCGATGATCTGCGGTGCCTTGCGCCGCGCCATCTCGGGCGAGGACAGCGGGACGAGGATGTGACGGACCAGGTGCGGCGCAGCCGGGTCCTGCTCCTCCGGCACGGCCTTGCCGGACTCGCCGACCTCGTCCAGGCCCCGACCGACGGAGATCGGCCCGATCAGCTCGAAGACCACGACGGACCCGAAGACGACGGCCGAGACGGTCGACCCCAGCTCGGACAGACCGGCCGTCGCGGCTCGCTCGGTCGTGAAGGCCGCGAGCCCGATCGCCATCCCGGCGAAGGGCATCAGACCCGCCCCGAGCCACGGGCCCCAGCCGGTGCGGCGACCGCTGGGCCGCAGGTGCATCCCGATCCACGGCCCGGCGAGCTTGCCGATGATCCTGGCGCTGGCGTAGACCACGCCGGTGAGGCCGACGGCGGCGAGCTCGTCGAGGTGGATGCTCGCGCCCGCGACGACGAAGAAGACGAGGAAGATCGGCGCGTCGAGCGTGCGCAGCGCGTCGAAGACGGGCGCGGTGTCGCGGCGGTCGTTGGCCGTCACGGCCCCGAGCACCAGCGTCGAGACGACGACGGGCGCGTCGACCGCGATCGACAGCGCGACCACCCCGAGCAGGGTGACGAGCACGAACAGGAGCCGTTCGCCCGCCGTGTGGACCGTGTGCATGTAGCGCCGCAGCACCCACGCGCCGGCACCGCCGATCGCGGCCGACACCACCAGCAGCTGGGCGAAGGCAGCGAGGCCGACGGTGGCGCCACCGGCCTGGCCGAGCACGAGCGGCAGGCCGAGGCCGTAGACGAGCGCGGAGATCACGTTGTTGACGGCCGTCGTGGCCATCAGCAGGTCGGTGTAGCCACCTCGTGCCCGCCGACCGTTGATGACGGCCACGAGCGTCGTGGGCGAGGTCGACAGTGCGATGGCGGCCAGCAGGTAGGCCACGGCCGTGCTCGCGCCGACGAGCAGCAGGCCGAAGAAGCAGAGCGCGAACACGAGCAGGTTCTCGAGCACGGCGACCGGGACGAGGTTGTGCCGCAGCGCCTGCAGCCGTGGCACCTCGAGCCGTTCACCGATCCCGAACACGATCGCGCCGAGGGCGAGCGAGACGACGGGGTCGAGCACGGCCAGCGTCTCGGCGTCGATGACGTCGAGCACCGTCGGGCCGACGAGCAGGCCGATGCCGAGGAAGACGATGACCTCGGACACGTAGCGTCGTGTGACGTGCCCCACGGTGAAGGACACGGCGGCCAGCAGGGCGATCAGCAGCAAGCCGCTCTCCGCACCTGCCGACGTCGCACCCTCAGCCGCCGCTGCGAGCAGCGGGGTGTGTGCGTCGAGCATCCAGGCTCCGTGCGTGGGGCGGGGTCCGGGCTGGCTGGCCGGGCTCGTGGAGGCTAGCCGTGCTGGTGCCCGTGACCGTGGTCGTGTGCGGCGTGCGGATCGGGCGTGATGCCAGATCCGGCACCGGCAGCGACCGACGCTGCGAGCACGGTCGTCAGCGGGACGGCCGCGAGGATCCCGAGCGAGCCGACGAGGGTCTTGACGACCTCCTCGGCGACGATCTCGCTGGTCAGCACGTCGCCCAGCGGCAGGCCACCGGTCCAGAACACCAGCAGCAGCGCCAGGGACGCGCCGACGTAGGCCAGCACGAGCGTGTTGACCGTCGACGCGATGTGGTCCCGTCCGACGACCATGGCCTGGGCCATGATCTCCCGGCGGCTGGCGTCGGGGCGGGCGCGACGCAGCGCGAGGACGGTGCTCGCCTGGGCGACCGTGACGTCGTCGAGGACGCCCAGTGCCGAGATGACCAGTCCGGCGAGCACGAGACCGCGCAGGTCGAGGTCCGCGACGGCGAACCGTGCGATGACGGCGTCCTCGCTCGAGAACCCGGTCAGGGCCGCGGCGTCGATGAACAGCGCCCCGAGGCCGATCGTCGCGGCGAGCGCCAGCGCGGTCCCGATGATGGCGCTGGACGTCTTGACGTTGATCCCGTGCGCGAGGGGCAGCGTGATCAGCAGGACGGCGGCCGACCCGACGAGTGCGACCAGGAACGGCGGGCTCCCCGCGAGGATCGCCGGGACCACGAACCGGAAGACGACGAAGAGGCTGATCCCCAGGCCGAGCAGGGCGCGCAGGCCCTGCCAGCGGCTGACCGCCAGCACTGCCGCCGCGAACACAGCGAGCAGCACGAGCAGCGACGGGCCACGCACGAGGTCGACGATGAAGTACTGCTCGGCGCCGTCCTCGAACGTCGACAGGCTCAGCTCGACCCTGTCCCCTGCGGCCAGTGGCGGGTAGCCGTCCAGCCCGGTGTCGACCACCACCGTCTCGCCGGCGCGCTCGCCGGTGTCGAGCACGAGCGTGATCTCGGCCCGCCTGCCGGAGTCGCCGGCGAAGGGGTCGGTCTCACCCTCGTAGGGGAACACCTCCGTGATGGTCGCCTCGACGACCTCGGGCGGGGTGCCCTGGGTGTCGCGCGGCACCTCGTCCAACGAGGGCCAGAGTGCGACCATCCCGACGGCAGTCGCGACCATCAGGGCCACGACCGCGGTGAGCAGATGATTGTGGGTCAACAAGGAACATCTCGACAACGCAGAGCACGACAGGATGTCGGCCCTGGCGCGTCGCTGCCAAGGAGCAAGCGAGGGCCGCGTAGCCCGAGGCTACGCAACCGAGTGGCGACGCAGCGCAGCGGCGATGCCAGGGGCCGACAGCCGGACGATGTCGTCAGGCGGCGCGCTCGAGCACGCCGAGGAGGCCCGACAGGTTGTGGGCGCGGCTCGGGTGGCGCAGCTTGGCCAGCGCACGGTTCTGCATCTGGCGGATGCGCTCACGCGTCAGGCCGAAGTGCTCGCCGATCTGCTCGAGCGTCTGCGGCTCCTCGCCACCGAGGCCGAAGCGCAGGATCAGGATCACGCGCTCGCGCTCGTCCAGGGCGTCCAGGGCCGCGTTGATCTGCGCGACGGCGTCCTGCGACTGCGCCTCGTCGGCCGGGTCGGTCGAGTCGGCGTCCGCGATGAGGTCACCCATCGTCGCGTCACCGTCCTCACCGATCGGGCGGTCGAGGCTGACGAGGTCCTGCATGGCCTCGCGCACCTCGCGGATGCGCTCGGGGGTCAGGCCGACCTCCTCGGCGATCTCCTCGTCGGTGGGGTCGCCGGCCTTGCGCTGGCGCAGGCGCAGCTCGGACTGGCGGATCTTGCCGTACAGCTCCCAGACGTGGGC
>CAYMGL010000212.1:0-4915 GCA_964389945.1 uncultured Actinomycetota bacterium | reverse complement strand
GGTGCGCTCGGAGGTCGCCGAGCTCGTCGCAGCGTTCCCGGCGTACTGAGCCCCGTGTGACGCCGTTCCTCATCGTCGCAGCCGTGGCCTTCGTGGTCACGGCGGTGGCGACGCCGCTGGTCGCGCGGCTCGCCCGACGGGCCGGCGCGATCGACGAGCCGCACGACCCGCGCAAGGTCCACACCGACCCCGTGCCGACCCTCGGCGGGCTCGGGATGATGGCCGGGTTCGTCGCGGCGCTGGGCGTCGCGGCGTTCCTGCCGGCGTTCCAGGAGCTGTTCGCGGTGTCGTCCGAGCCGACCGGCCTGCTCGCGGGCGTCGCGGTGATCGCGGTCGTCGGCGTGGTCGACGACCTGCGTGGGCTGCCGCCGAACCTCAAGCTGGTCGGCCAGATCGTGGCCGCGCTGGCCCCGGCACTGTTCGGCATCCAGCTCGTCTACGCGTGGGTGCCGGGCCTCGACCTGGTGGTGCTGTCGAGCGACCTCGGCCTGCCGCTGACGCTCCTGGCGATGGTCGCCATGATCAACGCGGTCAACCTGATCGACGGGCTCGACGGGCTCGCCGCCGGCGTCGTGATGATCGCGAGCCTGGCGTTCTTCGCGTTCGCCTACGCCGTCGGTGGTGGTGTCGCCGAGTCGCTGCCGTCGTCGGCGCCCCTGATCGCGGCGTGCCTCGTGGGCATCTCGGCGGGGTTCCTGCTGCACAACTTCCACCCGGCGAGGATCTTCATGGGCGACACCGGGTCGATGCTGCTCGGCCTGCTCCTGGCCTGCGCTGGGATCGCCTACGTCGGACGCACGACCAACCCCAGCTACACCGACATCGCCGGCAGCGTCCCGCTGCTCGTGCCGGCACTGATGCTCGCGATCCCGTTCCTCGACACGGCCCTGGCGATCGCGCGCCGCACCGTCCGTGGAGCCAGCATCTCGGAGGCCGACCGGGGCCACCTGCACCACCTGCTGATGGCGTTCGGCCACTCCCACCGGCGGGCCGTGCTCGTGCTCTGGTACTGGTCGGCGATGCTGGCCGGTGCCTCGCTCGCGTGGGCCACGGTGTCCACGCCCACGCTCGTCGCGGGCACCACGGTCGCACTCGCGGTCGGTGTCGTGCTGACCGTCCTCGGGGTCCGCAGCGACCCGATCGAGGCCGAGGACGCCGACGACGATCGCACCGGCATCGTCGCCGGCTGAGCAGGCGGGAACAGGGCCGGAGACGTCGTGCACGGCGCACGACGTCCCTGCGTCGGGACTCGTCGGCTGGCGGTGCTGGGAGGGCCAGGGACTTTGTGCGCCAGTGCACAAAGTGTCCGGAAGGGTTGGCGCGGGCGGACGACGTTGCTAGCGTCCGCGCCATGGACGGCAACAGACGACCCTCGAGGCTGGCACAGATCTCCCGGATGGACGATGGCTGGGCCCTGACGGCCGAGTTCATCTCCGCCGTACTGACCTGGACCTTCCTCGGGTGGCTCGCCGACCGCTGGCTCGGCACCGACCCCTGGTTGGTGGCAACCGGCGCCGTCCTCGGCTTCGCGGCCGGCATGTACCTCGCGTGGCTCCGCCACGTCCGACCTGCCGACGACTGAGGCCCCACCGACCCCGACCGGCCACCCACGGGCAGCACGACCGCAACGCCCGCGAGGTGGTTCCTGCCACGAGAGCACCTGCCCCAGATGACCACGCTCCCGCGCGACCTCACCGCCGTCCCCGCTGACGGCCCCGAGGTCGTGCTGCTGCGTTCGGCACTGCAGGTGGCGCTCCCCCTGGCGGCCGTCCTGGTCGTCGGCAGCTTCCTGCTGCGCGGCACCGACGGTGGCGTGACCGCGCTCGTCAGCGCGGGCGTGCTGCTGGCCCTGCACCTGCTGTCCGCGAAGGCGGCGGCGACCGCCGGCCGGATCAGCCCGCAGGCGCTCCAGGCCGTGACCCTGTTCGGGTTCCTCGGTCGCCTGGCGCTGTACGGGGTCCTCATCGCAGTGTTCAACGACGTCGAGGGTGTCGACGGACCGGTGCTGGCCACCGTCGTCGTCACGCTCACCGTCGCCATGCTCGCCGTCGAGGCGAAGGTGGCGGCTCGCTACTCCAAGTTCTGGTGGGAGACCACCGAGACAGCGGCGTCCGCCGAGGCGGGCGTCCACGGAAAGGACCAAGCGTGACCACGATCCTCGCTGCCGAGGGTGTCGACGGCATCTCCTCGGACCTGAACGCGCTGTTCGAGTTCGCGCCGTTCGCGTTCGACGGGACCGCCTTCGCACTCAACCGTGTCGGGCTGCTCTACCTGCTCTCGGCCGTGATCATCGGCCTGCTGCTGTACGGCACGTTGAGCAACGCCAAGGTCGTGCCCACGCGCATGCAGACGGTGATGGAGAGCATCATCCTCTTCGTGCGCAACAACATCGCGATCGACGTGATCGGCCCGAAGGGCGCCCGCTACGCGCCGCTGCTGGTCGCGATGTTCCTCTTCGTCTTCATCAACAACCTCTACGGCATCACCCCGCTGGTGAACCTGCCGACCTCGGCCCGCATGGCGCTGCCGGCGATGCTCGCCATCTTCAGCTGGTCGATCTTCATCTTCGCCGGCGTCAGCGAGCACGGCCCGAAGTACTTCCTCGAGGCGCTGATGCCGTCGGGCGTCCCCAAGGCGCTCTACGTCATCATCATCCCGATCGAGTTCGTCTCGACCTTCATCGTCCGCCCGCTCACGCTGGCCGTCCGTCTGTTCGCCAACACCATGGCCGGCCACATCATCCTCGCGATCATCTTCGTCGCGGCGAACCAGTTCATGTTCGACTTCGTCAACATGGAGGTCGCCTCCGGCTTCGGTGGCTTCGTGCTCGGTGGCTTCCTGGCCTTCGCCGCCGGCCCGGTGATGATCCTGTTCGAGCTGGTGGTCGCGACCATCCAGGCCTACATCTTCACGATCCTCACGGCCGTCTACATCAACTCCTCGCTGTCGCACCACTGATGGCGAGCGACCCGGCGCCTGCCGCCGGGTGACCGACCTGCAGACGCATCAGCGTCCGCACCAAGCGCCGCTCACCGCGGACTCCCGCCGCCACCAGGCGGCAACCACCCACAACCGCCACCACCCGAGGTGGCACCCCAGAACCGCACCAAGGAGCACCCCCGATGGAGCACATCCTCGCCGCCGCCGCTGAGGCCGCGACCACCGAGTCGTCCAACCTGGGCAACGGCCTCGTCTACGGCCTCGGGGCCATCGGCCCCGGTCTGGGCATCGGCTACCTCGTCGGCAAGACCGTCGAGGCGATGGCCCGCCAGCCCGAGATGCAGGGCCAGCTGCAGACCACCATGTTCATCGGTGTGGCCTTCGTCGAGGCGCTCGCGCTGTTCGGCTTCGTCCTCGCGTTCATCATCTGACCGACCGGCTCGACCCCGCGGCCATCGCGCAACGGTGGTCGGGCCGCCGGAACGCGGCGGACACACGAAGGAGACGACATGAACTACCTGATCCTCGCAGCCGAGGAGGGCGCCGAAGGTGGCGCGTCCACGCTGCAGCTGATCCTGCCAGCGACCGCGGAGCTCGCGTACGGCGCCATCGCCTTCGTGATCGTGCTGGTCGTGGTCTCGCGCTTCGCGATGCCGAAGCTCAACGAGCTGCTGGACGAGCGCGCCGCCGCGATCCAGGGCCAGATGGAGGCTGCCGAGCAGGCACGCCAGGAGGCCGCGGCCGAGAAGGCCGAGTTCGACGCCAAGCTCGCCGAGGCCAAGTCGGAGGGCAACCGCGTCATCGAGGAGGCCAAGCAGACGGCCGAGCAGCTGCGTCGCGACATCGTCGCGAAGGCAGAGGCAGAGGCCGAGGCCATCAAGGCCCGTGCCCAGGCCGAGGCCGACCAGGAGCGCGAGCGCCTGGTGTCGGAGCTGCGTGGTGAGGTCGGCCGTCTGTCGGTCGAGCTGGCCAGCCGCATCGTCGGCAAGGAGCTCGACGCGTCGGCCCACGACGACCTCGTCGACGAGTACATCACCCGCCTGGCCCGCACGAACTGACCGACGCCACGACTGACCGAGGGGACATCCCATGAGCGAGCGGACCTCCGCCTACGCCGCAGCGATCCTCAGGATCGGGCGCGCCGAGGGCTCGCTGGACGCCGTCATCGACGAGCTCCAGCAGATCGCCCAGGCCGTCGCGGGCAGCGACCAGCTGCAGAACGCGCTGAGCGACCCCAAGCTGCCGCTGGGCCGCCGACTCGGCCTGGTCGAGTCCGACGTCCTCGGCGCCGCCAGCAACGGCACCCGTGCCGCGCTGGCCATGCTGCTGGCCGCCGGCCACGGCGCCGACCTCCAGGACGTTGTCACGGACCTCGCCCGGCTCTCCGCCGAGGACGACGACCGTGAGCTCGCCGAGGTCACCGTCGCCGTGCCGCTCTCCGAGGAGAAGCGCGCCGCCCTGCGCTCGGCCCTCGAGCAGGCGACCGGCAAGTCGCTCGAGCTGCAGGTGACCGTCGACCCGGACGTCGTGGGTGGTGTCCGGGCCGTCGTCGGCGACACCGTCTTCGACGGGTCGCTCGCCCGCCGCCTCGCCGACGTGCGCACTCGCATCGGCGCCTGAACCACACCACGCCCCACCGCACCGCAGAACTTCTGAGAGGACACAACGATGGCTGAGCTGTCGATCAGCGCGAGCGACGTCACCGCCGCGCTCAAGGACATGCTCGAGGGCTACGAGCCCTCGACCACCGAGGAGCAGGTGGGTCGTGTCGTGGAGACCGGCGACGGGATCGCCCGGATCGTCGGCCTGCCCGGCACGATGGCCAACGAGCTGCTGGACTTCGGCGGCGGCACGTTCGGCATCGCGATGAACCTCGACGAGGGTGCGATCGGTGCGGTCGTCATGGACCGTCCGGACAGCGTCGAGGAGGGCCAGACGGTCTCGCGCACCGAGCGCGTCCTGTCGGTCCCCGTCG
>CAYMGL010000211.1:0-4978 GCA_964389945.1 uncultured Actinomycetota bacterium | reverse complement strand
GGCCCCGATGGTCCATCCGGACCATTGCGGCGGGTCAGGCGAGCTGGTGCTGGAAGACGAACGCGGTGGCCGCAGCCCGCGACGTGACACCGATCTTCGTGTAGCTGTTGCTGAGGTGACGCCGAACGGTGTGTTCGCTGATGAAGAGCCGATCGGCGACGTCGCGGTTGGACAGCCCCTCAGCCACCAGCCGCAGGACCTCCAGCTCACGCTCGCTGAGACCAGCCGGGAGCTCGCTCGGGCGCTGCTCGAGCCTGGCGCGGGCGCGATCGGCCGCTGGGCGAGCACCGAGTCGTTCGAACGCGGCCATGGCTGCTGCGAAGTGCATGCGGGCGGTCTGCTCGTCCCCCCGATGCCGAGCCGCCTCGCCCAGGCCCACGCGCACCTGTGCCGCCTCGTACGGGAAGTCCAGACGTTGGCAGATGACGCCGGCATCGCGCAGGAGCGGGAGCGCCTCGTCGACCTCGTCGCGGGCGAGCGCGACGTCAGCGCCCGACATCAGCGCGAGGGCCACCAGCAGGTCGCGGTCGGTGCGTGCTGCCAGCTCGTGCAACCCGTCAGCGGCGGCGCCGGCGGCATCCGTGTCGCCGGCAGCGAGTTCCGCGGTGACCACTGCGGACAGCAACCGGGCGTGGGTCAACGGGGGGCGTGCCCCGGCGGCAGCCGCGTGCCGCAGTTGCGCCACCGCCCCCGTGACGTCACCACGGTCGAGGCACAGCAGGCCCAGACCGGGCTGGGCGTCGCTGCCGAGCTCGTGGGCTCGCCGGAATGCTGACTCGGCACCATCGAGGTCGCCCTGGAGGCGCCGCACCTCACCGACCACGTAGTGACCGTGAGCGACGAGGTAGTCACCGAACGGCTGCAGCTCGTCAGCCGCTCGCAGTGCCTCCTGCTCAGCCTCACCCCAGTCACCCTGCAGCGACGCGACCTCGCACCGGTGGAGGCGGCAGACGCCCGGGTACCAGCTGTCCGCACCGTTCTCGGCACACCATCGCAGCGCCGTGCCCGTCCACTCCACCGCGCGGGCGACGTCGCCGATGGCCTGGCACGTCTTGAGCAGGTAGCAGTAGATCCATCCGGTGACGAAGGGCGTCAGGTCATCGGACGAGACATCCAGCATCGCGTCATCGAGGTGGGCGATGCCGTCGTCCACCTCGCCGGACGCGATCAGCATCCCGCCGTGGACCGCGACACCCCAGGCCGTGAGGTCGGCGTCCGTCGATTCCTCGCCGATCTGCCGTGCCAGGATCGCGTGTCGCAGCGCCTCGTCCAGGTCCCCGCTGAACGCGGCCCACATCGCGGCCGCCACCTCGACGTAACCGCGTTCGGGCGAGTCGTCGAGTCGGTCCGCATGCTGTTGGGCGCGGGTCAGCCACCCGCTGGCAGCCGCCACCTCGTTGAGCTCGAAGTGACCGTGGAACAACCGCCACGCCAGCTGCGCCGCACCCTCGTGGTCCCCGTCCTGGCGCCGCATCTTGTAGGCGCGGTGCCTGGCATCGATGGCCTCGCGCGGTCGGCCGGTCCAGAAGGCTGCGTCGGCCAGGTCCTCCAGTTCGTCGGCCGCGAGTGTTGCGACGTCGCGGGCCGCGAGCTCCTCGTAGCGGTCCTCCCACAAGGCGTTCATGCCCGCCCCCTCAAACCGGTCACCACAGCCTAGGCAGCACGCTCGTCACGGTGCGGTCTGCGCCAGCGACCGGTCGCGCCACCTGCACGAGCAGGGGAACCGCGGTCGGGGGCGCCGGCACGTCGGTGGTCAGAATCCTCCGCCACCGAAGTGACCGGTGTCGCGAGGAACGCCCCCGGGCGGAGCCTTGTTGCCGGTCTCGGTCTCCCGACGGGCAACCCACCCAGCCACAGGCACCGACACTGCGAGGAGGAACATGAGCAGCGTCAAGGGGTAGGCGCCGGCGACCGCACTGCCAACCCCCAGTGCGACAACCCCGGCGAGACCAATCCGCCCCAGCCACCTCACCCACGGCTTGTGCGACATCGCGCGTCTCCTGTCGGCGCAACGCACGTTAGGGGGAGTCCGAAACCCGCTGCCGACTCAGCCCTGGACGAGGCTGCTGTCGTCGCCGGGCAGGGCCAGCATGCGGTCGAGGGCGACCCTGGCCCAGTGGCGCGTGTCGGGGTCGACCCGGACCTCGTTGAGGACCTCGCCCTCGACGAGGTGCTCCAGCACCCAGGTCAGGTGGGGCAGGTCGATGCGGTTCATCGTCGCGCAGAAGCACACGGTGTCGTCGAGGAAGACGACGTTCTTGTCCGGTTGCTCGAGTCCGAGCCGCCGGACGAGGTTGAGCTCCGTCGCGATGGCGATGTCCGTCCCCGGCGGGGCCTCCTCGACCCAGCCGATGATCTGTGACGTCGAGCCCACCTTGTCGGCCTGCAGCACGACCTCGTGGCGGCACTCGGGGTGGACGAGGACGAGCGCATCCTCGCCCAGCTCCGCACGTGCGGCGGTGACCATCTCGGGCTGGAAGCGGGCGTGCACCGAGCAGTGGCCCTTCCACAGGATCACCCGCGCCGCCGCGAGCTCCTCGTCGCTGAGACCGCCGTCGGGCTGCCACGGGTCGTAGACCACGCAGTCGTCGAGCTCGAGCCCGAGCGACAGCACGGCGGTGTTGCGTCCCAGGTGCTGGTCGGGCAGGAACAGCACCTTCCGGTCGGCGGGGTCGGCTTCGATCTCGGCGTCCTCGAAGGCCCACCGCATCGCGCGGGGCGCGTTCGAGGACGTGCAGATCGCTCCCTCGCGCTCGCCGCAGAAGGCCTTGATCGCGGCCGTGGAGTTCATGTAGGTGAGCGGCACGGTCGCGTCGGCGACGCCCGCGCGCTCGAGCCGGTCCCAGCAGTCGCCGAGCTGCCGCGCCTCGGCCATGTCGGCCATCGAGCACCCTGCGGCGAGGTCGGGCAGGATCACGGTCTGGTCCTCGCGGGCCAGGATCGAGGCCGACTCGGCCATGAAGTGCACGCCGCAGAACACGATGAACTCGGCGTCCTGCCGGCTCGCGTCCTGGGCGAGCTTGAAGGAGTCACCGCGGAAGTCGGCGAACTCGATGACCTGCTCGCGCTGGTAGTGGTGGCCCAGCACGACCACGCGGTCGCCGAGGGCCTCCCTGGCGGCCCGGACGCGGTCGCGCAGCGTCGGGTCGTTGGGCGCCGGCAGGTCGCCCGGGCACACGACGCCGCGCTCGGTGACCGCGTCGATGCGGCGGCCGAGTCGCAGCAGCGGCGAGTCCGCCGGGATCGTGGGGCGGTCGGCATCGGGCTTGACGGTCGCCGCGCGGGGCCGGGGGAGCGGGCTCGTCGTGGGCGCGGAGGGGGCGGTCGCCACGGGTCGTCCTCATGGTCGTGGAGAATTATTGTCAGTCTGACAATAATTCGTGGACCCTGCAGGGTAGCCCGTGGCGGCGGTCGGGCCCGGCCGGTGGTGCGACCTACGCTGCGCCGTCGCACGGGACAGGAGGCAGCGGTGCGCGTCGTGGTCGCGTCGGACTCGTTCGGCGGCACGCTCTCCGCCCCGGCGGCGAGCGAGGCGATCGCCGCCGGGTGGCGCGACGCCCACCCCGGGGCGGCAGTCACCGTGGTGCCGATGTCGGACGGCGGCGAGGGCCTGCTCGACGCCCTCCTCGCCGGCGGGATGGCCGACGCCACGGTCCACGAACGCGAGGTGGTCGATCCGCGCGGGCTCGCCACGTCCGCACGGTGGCTGCTGGACGGCGACACGGCCGTCGTCGAGAGCGCCGAGGCGTGCGGCCTGCACCTGCTGGCACCCGACCGCCGGGACCCGCTGCGAACCACCACCTGGGGGGTTGGGCAGCTGCTGGACGTGGCCCGCGAGGCCGGTGCCCGCCGCATCCTCGTCGGTCTGGGTGGCAGTGCGACCGTGGACGGCGGGACGGGCGCGCTGTCGGGGATGGGCTTCCGGTTGACGGTCGCGGACGGGTCTGGGCTGAAGGTCGGTGGGGAGGACCTGCCGCGGGTCGCCGCCGCGACCCGGACGTGGGCGGCGGACTGGGACGGTGTCGAGGTGGTGCTGCTCGCGGACGTCGAGGACGAGCTGGCGGTCGCGCCCGCCACGTACGGGCCGCAGAAGGGCGCCGACGGTCCGGCCATCGCGCACCTGGAGGCGGGCCTCGAGGCCTGGCGCGCAGTGGCCGAGCGCGACCTCGGCGCCTCGCCGGGGCTGGCGACGGCGGCGGGCAGCGGGGCGGCCGGCGGCCTCGGGTACGGCCTGGCCGCCGGGCTGGGTGCGACCCTGACCCGTGGCGTCGAGGTCGTCGCCGAGCTCCAGGGCCTCGACGCGGCCCTGGCGGGTGCAGACGTGCTGGTGACCGGTGAGGGTCGGCTCGATGCGACGACGGCCGCCGGCAAGGTCGTGACCGCCGTGGGGCGGCTCGCCGCGGCCAGGGGCGTCCCCACGGTGGCCGTGGTCGGCAGCGCCGCTGCCGTCGCAGCCGGTGTCGCGGACCTCGAGGCGGCGGCGCCCGAGGGGCCCGGTGACGACCCCGTCGGGGAGGTCACGGACGCGGCGCGGCGGCTGGCCGGACGGTGGTCGCAGGGCTCCTGACCTGGGGGTCGCCGCTACACTCGCACACCCGTGACGTGTCCCCGCCCGCGGGCCGGGACCAGCAGACCAAGGAGCGCACGCAGTGAGCGCGACGACCACGCCCGAGACCGAGCACGAGCACGCGACCAGCGTCACCCTCACCGAGGGCGCGGCCGCGAAGGTCAAGGAGTTCCTCTCCGACGCCGAGGAGGAGCTCGACCTGCGTGTCCAGGTGCAGGCCGGCGGCTGCGCAGGCTTCCGGTACGCCCTCTACTTCGACGAGCGCGACCTCGACGGCGACGTCGTCGACACCCAGCACGACGTCACGATCCGCATCGACAAGATGAGCGCCCCCTACCTCGGTGGTGCCGTCATCGACTGGAAGGAGTCCCTGGAGCAGTCCGGGTTCTCCATCGACAACCCGAACTCCAG
>CAYMGL010000210.1:0-4996 GCA_964389945.1 uncultured Actinomycetota bacterium | reverse complement strand
GCGAAGCGGTCGCGGAACTCGCTGCGGTTGAGGCGGTACTCCTGCGTCCCGACGTGCTCGAGCACGTACGTCGCGAGCAGGGAGCCGACCTGCGCGGCCCGCTCCAGGCTGACGTCCCAGGCGATCCCGGCGAGGAAGCCCGCGCGGAACGCGTCACCGACCCCGGTCGGGTCCTCCTTGCGGCGCTCCGGCGCAGCCTCGACGAAGAGCGGCTCCTCGCCCTGCCGCGTGATCGTGCAGCCCTTCGGCCCGAGCGTGGTCACGCGCATGCCGACGCGCTCCAGGACCTCCTCGTCCGTCCAGCCGGTCTTGCGCTCCAGCAGCGTCTTCTCGTAGTCGTTCGTGATCAGGTAGGTCGCCCCGTCCACGAGGCCGCGGATCTGCGGCCCGTCCATGAACGAGAGCTGCTGCGACGGGTCGGCGACGAAGGGGATCCCGAGCGACCGGGCCTCCTCGGTGTGGCGCAGCATCGCCTCCGGGTCGTTGGGCGACACGACGACGAGGTCGATGCGGCCGTGCCGCTCGGCGATCGGCTCGAGCTCGATCTCGCGGGCCTCCGACATCGCCCCGGCGTAGAAGCTGGCGATCTGGGCCTCGGTCTGGTCGGTCGTGCACACGAACCGGGCCGTGTGCTTCATCTCGCTCACGTGCACGGGGTCGGTGTTGACGCCGTGCCGGTCCAGCCACGGCCGGTAGTCGTTCTCGAAGTCCGGCCCGACCGCCCCGACCAGGAGGGGCTCCTCGCCCAGCAGGCTCAGCCCGAAGCAGATGTTCGCCGCGATCCCACCGCGGCGGATCTCGAGCCCCTCCACCAGGAACGACACGCTGAGGCGGTCGAGCTGCTCGGCGACGAGGTTGTCGGCGAACCGACCCTCGAACTTCATGAGGTGGTCGGTCGCGATGGAGCCGGTGACGGCGATGCGCACGGGGGTGCCTGTGCTCTCGGGGACGACACGATGCTACGTCGTGGGCGGGGACCGCCCCGGGCGTCGATGGCCGATAGGCGCACAGGTCCGCGTGGACCCGTGGGTGGACCCCGTGCGGCCCGTTAGCGTGGAGCGGCCGCGGGGCAACGGAGAAGGGAGACCGCGTGGAGGCGGACGAGGTGCTGGGGACGCTGGAGCGTCACCTCCTGGTGGACGGCTTCGACCTGGTGCTCGACCTGGACGCGTCCCGCGGGTCGCGACTGGTCGACGCCCGGGACGGCACGACGTACCTGGACATGTTCAGCTACTTCGCGTCCAACGCGCTCGGGATGAACCACCCGGCGGTGCACACCCCCGAGGCGGAGGAGCGGCTGCTGCGCGCGGCACGGCACAAGCCATCGAACTCCGACGTCTACACCCCCGAGCTCGCGGCCTTCGTCGCCCAGTTCGAACGTGTGCTCGGCGTGGAGGACCTGCCCTACCTGTTCTGCATCGAGGGCGGTGCGCTCGCGGTCGAGAACGTGTGCAAGGCGGCCTTCGACTGGAAGAGCCAGCACAACGAGGACAACGGTCGCTCGCCCGAGCTGGGCACGCAGGTGCTGCACCTGCGACAGGCCTTCCACGGGCGCTCCGGCTACACGATGAGCCTCACGAACACCGATCCCCGCAAGATCGCACGCTTCCCGAAGTTCCCCTGGCCACGCATCCCGTCGCCGGCCCTGCGCTTCCCGCTGGAGGAGCACGCCGCGGCGAACCGGGCCCGTGAGGACGAGGCGCTGGCAGCCGCCCGTGCCGCCTTCGAGGAGCACCCCCACGACATCGCGCTGGCACTGGTCGAGCCGATCCAGGGCGAGGGTGGCGACAACCACCTCTCGGCCCGGTTCCTCGGCGAGCTCCAGGGGCTCGCCCACGAGCACGACGCGCTCTTCGGTGTCGACGAGGTCCAGACCGGCGCCGGTTTCACGGGCACGCCGTGGGCGTTCCAGCAGCTCGACGTCCAGCCCGACCTGCTCGCGTTCGGCAAGAAGCTGCACATCGGCGGCGTCCTCGGCGGCGGCCGCCTCGACGAGGTCGACCACCACGTGTTCCGTGCCTCGAGCCGCATCAACTCGACCTTCGGTGGCAACCTCACCGACATGGTGCGGGCCACGATCATGCTCGAGGTGTACGAGGAGGAGGGGCTGATCGAGCGGGCCGCCAAGCTCGGCACGCACCTGCTGGAGCGGCTCGAGGGCCTCGCCGATCGCCACGCGGCCCTCTCGCAGGCGCGTGGACGAGGTCTGTGGGCCTCGATCGACGTCCACGACGCCGCCCTGCGTGACGCCGTCCGCCGCCACCTCCTCGACGACGAGCAGGTCGTGCTGCTCGGCTGCGGCACCCGCACGCTGCGCTTCCGCCCGACCATGACCGTGACCGTCGACGAGCTCGACGAGGCCGTCGACGCCCTCGACCGCACCATGACCGCACTCGCCTGACAGGAGACCCGCCATGACCGACGTCTGGTCCATCATCGACGGCCAGCCCCACCACGAGGACGGTGCGGGCGAGCTGGCCGTGACCAACCCCGCCGACACCGACGTGGTGACGGGTGTGACCCGCACCGCCACGCCCGCCGCCTTCGCGGCCGCCGCCGCCAGCGCGCACCGGGCGCAGCAGGACTGGGCCCACGTCCCCGCGCCCGTGCGTGGTGTCGCCATCCACAAGCTCGGCCGGCTGCTGGAGGACAACAAGGAGGCGCTGAGCCAGCTGATCACCGCCGAGATCGGCAAGCCCATCGGCGAGTCGCGCGGTGAGGTGCAGGAGGCGATCGACACCTGCATCTTCTTCGCCTCCGAGGGGCGACGCCTCTACGGCCAGACCGTGCCGTCGGAGATGAGCGACAAGCAGCTGTTCACCTACCGGGTGCCGGTCGGGACGATGGCCATCATCACCGCGGGCAACTTCCCGGTCGCCGTGCCGTCGTGGTACGTCGTGCCGGCGCTGGTCGCCGGCAACGCCGTCGTGTGGAAGCCGGCGGAGTACACCCCGACGATCGCCGAGGCCTTCACCCGCATCATCCACGCGGCCGGCATCCCGCCGGAGGTCTTCCAGCTGGTCTTCACCGCTGGTGAGGACACCTCGACCGGCCTCGAGCAGGCGCTGGGGGAGGGGTCGGTCCAGAAGGTCGGCTTCACCGGTTCCTCCGCGGTCGGGACGAGGATCGCCGAGCTCTGCGGCCGGCACCTGCAGACGCCGACGCTCGAGCTGGGTGGCAAGAACCCCCTGGTCGTCATGCCCGACGCCGACCTCGACCTGGCGGTGGAGGGCGCCCTGTTCAGCGGCTTCGGCACGTCGGGACAGCGCTGCACCAGCCTCGGGATCCTGCTGGTCCACGAGGACGTTGCCGACGACTTCCGCGACCGGTTCCGCGCCGCCGTCGAGGGCGCCGTGATCGGCGACCCGACGGACGAGGACGTCCTCTACGGGCCGATGATCAACGAGCGCTTCGCCGAGAACACCGAGCGGTGGCTCAAGCACGTCCAGCCGCACCACACGACCTTCGGGTCGACCGGCATCGGGCGGATCACGGCCGACAATCCGCGCGAGGGCTTCGTCGGCGACCCGACCAGGGGGATCTACCTCCACCCGACCGTGGTCGACGGTGTCACGCCCGACGACACGCTCTACCAGGAGGAGACCTTCGGCCCGCTCGTGCCCATGACCACCTTCGCGAGCTTCGACGAGGCGGTCGAGCTGGCCAACGGGCACGGGTACGGCCTGTCCTCGTCGATCTACACGACGGACCCGCAGACCGCGTTCCGCTACCGCGACGCGATCTCGGCGGGCATGGTCTCGATCAACAACTCCACGTCCGGCGCGGAGGCGCACCTGCCCTTCGGGGGCAACGGGCGTTCCGGCAACGGCGCGCGCCAGTCGGGCATCTGGGTGCTCGACCAGGTCACCCGCTGGCAGTCGATGAACTGGGACCTCTCGGGCAAGCTCCAGAAGGCACAGATGGAGACCGCCGAGATCGAGGCAGACCTCGACTTCCGGCTCTGAGGTCCGGCCGCTGGAGTCCGACCGCCGTCAGCTCGCCCCCGTCGCAGTCGCGGTGGGGGCGCTCGGCGTGGCAGTGCGCGCCGTGGGCGCGCTGGGGGTCGACGACCACTGGCTGACGGTGCCGCTGCTGGGCGCCTTCCCGTGGTTCGTGCTCTGGGCCGTCGTCGTCGCGGTCGTCCTGCTCGTCGGGCGCGCCCGTGGCCGGGCTCGTGGCGGCAGCACCCCCGTCGCCGTGCTCGTCGCGGCGACGGCCGTGGCACTGGTCGTGCCACGGGCAGTGCCCGCGGAACAGCCCACGGCCACCGGCGAGGTCCTCGTCGTGGCGACGATCAACGTGCGGATCGGTGCGGCCGATGTCGACCGCCTGGCTGCGCTCGCCCTCGAGCAGGACGTGGACCTGCTCGCCGTCGTCGAGGCGACGCCCCAGTCGACGGAGCGACTGACCACGGGACCGCTCGGGGCTGCGCTGTCGGCCGACGAGCACGCCACCACCGACGTGGGTGGTGTCGTGCTGGCGCGTGGTGACCTTGCGCCGCTCGCCGGGCTCCCGCACGCGGGTGGGACCCCGGACGTCTCGTGGACCACGCCGGGGGGCGCGACGGTGGCCGTGACGTCCCTGCACGCGTCGGCACCGATCGGGCCCGCGGCGGCGAGGACGTGGCGTGACGGGCTCGCTCGCACCCCTCCGGCACCGGCCGACGGGCTCGGGCTGGTGCTCGGTGACTTCAACGCCACGCTCGACCATGCCGCCTTCCGTCGCCTCCTGGCGTCGGGGTGGCGTGACGCCGCGGACGAGGCCGGTGCGGGCCTCGCGCCGACCTACGACGGCCTGGCCGACGCGTCGCCCGGCCTGCCCATGGCCATCGACCATGCCCTCGTGGGGCCCGGGATCGCGGTGCGCGAGGTCACGACCCACGACGTGCCGGGGACGGACCACCGCATGCTCGTCGCGACGCTGCAGCTGCCGTGAGGGGCTAGCCCTCCTCGCGGAGGAAGCGCTCGAGCTCTGCGGCGATCTGGTCGCCGGTCGG
>CAYMGL010000209.1:0-4999 GCA_964389945.1 uncultured Actinomycetota bacterium | reverse complement strand
AAGATGACGTCCGGGTCCTGGCGGGACACGGCCTTCATCGCGGTCTGGAAGTCGGCGGTGTCGACGCCGATCTCGCGCTGGTCGATGATCGCCATCTCGTCGCGGTGCAGCACCTCGATCGGGTCCTCGATGGTGACCACGTGGCACCGGCGGGTCTTGTTGATGTGGCCGAGCATCGCCGCCGTCGTGGTGGTCTTGCCCGACCCGGTGGGGCCGGTCACGAGCACCAGGCCACGATGCTCCTCGGCGAGTGCCCGGACGGCAGGGGGCAGGCCGAGCGAGTCGAACTCGGGCGTCGAGGACAGGACGCGACGCAGGACCATGCCGATGGAGCCGCGCTGGCGGAACGCGTTCACGCGGAAGCGACCGAGGCCGGCGATGGACAGGGCGAAGTCGGCCTCCCCGTGCTCGAGGAAGGCCTTCGCGGTCCGGGCGTCCATGATCTCGCGGGCGAAGGCCTCGGTGTCCTTGGGCGACAGCGGCGGCAGCTTCGAGATCGGCTTGAGGTCGCCGTCCACGCGCAGGAAGGCGGGTCCCCCCGCCTTCAGGTGCAGGTCCGAGCCGTTCCGCTCGACCGTGAACTTGAGGTAGTCGTTGATCGACTCCACGTGCGCGTCCTCCCAGCGCTGAGGGTCGACGACCGGACGGGGTCGCGACCGGCGTCGTCGCGCATCCTACGAGGCTTCGTCACTGGCCGTGAGCAATGTCGTCACCTGACCGGACCAGGCCCGTGCGCTTGTACGGTCCGACCATGTCGTCGCCGCCTTCCGTCACGTCGGGCCGAGCCCGTCGTCGGGGCACAGCCGCGCTCCTGGTGCTGCTCGCTGTCCTGCCGTCGTGGGCGGTCCCTGCCGCGGCGAGCCCGGTGGACCGCGCCCCGGCTGCTCGGATCGTGGTCAACGGCCTGGCGGCGGTCGTGGGCCCCGCCGAGGCCGAGACGGTCCCCGACAGCGAGGAGGCGACGGGGCTGCCCAGCACCTTCAGTGCCCGCGTCGTGGTCCAGAACCTGACGGATGCCGAGCTCGACGGACTGCGCCTGGTGGTCACGGTCCACGACCGCAGCCGGACCCGCTCCGAGTTCCGTCGGGCCATGGACCCCACGGTCGAGGACATCGGGCCCATCGAGTCGGTCGCGATCGACCAGCCCCTCGACCCCCTCCCGGCAGGCGCGTTCGCCCAGCTCGACGTGACGATCCCGGCCGAGGAGGCGGGACTGCTCAACGACGACGACGTGAGCGTGCACCCGGTGCGCATGTCGCTCGTGCGTGCGGTCACCGT
The DNA here is from genome assembly GCA_964389945.1 of uncultured Actinomycetota bacterium. GTDB lineage: Bacteria > Actinomycetota > Nitriliruptoria > Nitriliruptorales > Nitriliruptoraceae > JBFGFG01. Next base: position 3,721 of record CAYMGL010000209.1, on the reverse strand, counting down.
GCTCGACGAGGTCCGGACGGCCGCCGTCGGCGTGGCGCGACCGATCGCCCGGCCGCTCGAGTCGGTCGTCGTGGCCCCCCTCGACGGGCCGGTCGAACGCGACGACGACGCGACGGCAGCACTCCTGCCCGGCGGCCGCCTCGACCGGCTCCTGCGGGCCCTGGAGCAGACGCCGACAGGCACGGTCACCCTGGCCCCTGCCCCGCACACCGCCGAGGACCTGGTCCGGCTGGTCGACGGGGCCGTGCCCGGGGCCACCGACATGCTGACGCGGCTGCGCGCTGTCGCGTCAGAGCGTGGCGCGGGAGTCCTCTCGTCGCCGTACGCACTCGCCGACGTCCCGGCACTCGCGTCGTCGAGCTCGACGGACGACCTCGCCACACAGGCCGTCGTGAGGGGCAGGCAGCGGATCACGTCCCTGCTGGGCGTCGCCCCGGACGGCGCACACCAGCTGGTCAGCCCGCAGTCCGCGACGTCGGTCGACCTGGCGCCGGCCGACGTGCTGGTCGCCCCGTGGGACGACACGGCCGGACCCGACCTGGACGCGAACCCTTCGGCGGACCTCCCCCCGGCACTGCGCACCGGCCGCAGCGCCGCCGGCAGCGGCCTCAGCGTGCTCATCGGCGACCCGTGGGTGACCGACCACCTCGCGACCGCGACCGGCGCGAACGGCTGGGCCGTCGACGCGCACCGGGTCGTCGCGGAGACGGCGATGCTCTTCGCCCAGGCCCCGGGCCGGGAGGGCCGGGTCCTGGCCGTGCTGCCCCCGCTGGGGTGGGAGGCACCCGGGCGGCTGCCGGACGAGCTCTACAGCCGCCTGGCGGCCGCGCCGTGGCTGCGCATCGCCGACCCGGTCACCGTCGCCGCCGAGGGATCCGTCTCGGCTCCCTGGACAGGAGCCACCGACATCGAGCAGGAGCGGACGGCCCTGCTCGGGCGGATCGCCGAGACCGAGGACCGGCTGCTCGGCCTGTCGTCGGCCGTGGCCGCCTCCGAGGAGCCACCCGCCGTCGTGACCCGCGCCGACGACCTCCTGCGGGCCGCCAGCGTCTGGCCGGCGCCGGACCGGCTGGCCCGGGCGGAGCGCATCCTCGAGGAGCTCGAGGTCGCGGTCGACGACGCCATCGGGACGGTGCGGGTCCCCGCTGACAGCGTCGTCACGCTCGCGTCGGAGCGCGGCGTGATCCCGGTGACGATCCAGCACCCCGACGGTGTGCCGCTCGACGTCCGCGTCGAGGTGGCTGCGCAGGGCCGGCTGAGCTTCCAGGACGGCACCTTCCGCGACGTCCGTCTCGAGGAGGGCGGCACCACGACCGTCTCGTTCGACGCGATCGCACTGAGTCGCGGCACCTTCCCGATGGCCGTGACCGTGCGCACGCCGAGCCGCGAGGTCGTCCTCGCGGGGGCCGTCGTCCGCGTCCGGGCCTCGGCGGTGTCCCGTCCGGCCCTGATCGCCGTCGGCCTGGTGGTGCTGCTGCTGCTGGGCGTCGGTCGCCTCCGCCGGCCCCGGCAGCCACAGCTGGAGGTCGTGCGATGACGTCGCTCGACGACGATCCGACGCTGCCGGACGCAGCCGGGCCGCTCTTCGACGCCGACGACGGCATCCCTCGCGTGCTCGGCGGTCGCTACACGCTGGAGGAGCGGCTGGGCATCGGTGGCGGCGCGACCGTGTGGCGTGCGTTCGACGACGGCCTCGCCCGGACCGTCGCCATCAAGGTCCTGCGACCCTCGGTCGCCGACCGGACCGACGCGGCCGAACGCCTGCGGCGCGAGGCGGCGATCGCGGGCCGTGCCGCCCACCCCGGGATCGTCGCGGTGTACGACACCGGCCTCGACGACGACGTCGCCTGGCTGGCACTGGAGCACGTGCGGGGGCCGACGCTGCTGGAGGTGCTGCGCCACCACCCGACCGGGCTGCCGCCCGAGGTGGCCGCTGCCGTCGCCGAACAGGTCGCGGTCGCGCTGGGGCACGCGCACGGGCGTGGCCTGGTGCACCGCGACGTCAAGCCGGCCAACCTCCTGCTCAGCCACGAGGGCGTCGTGAAGCTCGCCGACTTCGGCGTCGCCGCGCGCACCGACACGGGCCGCGCCCCGGAGCTCGCGGGCAGCCGCGGCCACGCTGCGCCGGAACAGCTGCGGGGCGGTCCGGGGGCCGACCAGCCCCCCGTGGACGTGTTCGCCCTCGGAGTCGTCCTGCACGAGTGCCTCACGGGCCGGCCGGCCTTCGTCGACGGCCGGACCGGCGACATGCTCTCACCACGCCAGGTCCGGCCCGACGTGCCACGCGAGCTCGACGCGATCGTGCGCCGGGCCACGCGACCGGACCCGGCGGACCGCTACGCCGACGGCGCCGCCGTCGCCACGGCCCTGCGTCCCCTCGTGGCCTCCGACCCGCTCGAGCTCACCGCCGCACTCCTGCGCCGGATGGACCAGCGGACGCACGGTGACGGTGCGCCGAGCGAGACGCCACTCCCCCGGCGCATGGACTGGCGCTGGGTCGCGATCGCACTCGTGACCCTCGTGGCCGTCGGGGTGCTCGCCACCCTGGCCGTGGGCGGCACCGGGAGCCCGGACGCCCCACCCACACCGGTCGCGGACGCCGGCGTGCCGGTGACGCGCATCGCCCTCTTCGACCCGTACGGCTCGCTGGGCGAGGCCGAGACGGTCCCCACCGAGGCCGTCGACGGTGACCCCTCGACGGTGTGGCGGACACCCAGCTATCCCGTGCCGCTGCGCTCGCTGGGGACCCCCGGGCTGGGGCTGTGGATCGACGTCGGCGCGCCGCGGGCGATGGACGCCGTCGAGGTGGCACTGGCGACCGGCGGTGTCACGGTCGAGCTGCTCAGCGCCGAGTCCCCGCCGAGCGGTGGCGCGACGGAGGCCGACTGGACCTCGCTGGACCGGGCGGTCCGCCCGGGCGACACGGCGATCCTCGACGCCGACGGCACCACGGCCCGGTACTGGTTGGTGTGGATCACCGAGCTGGAGCCGGTCGGCGAGACGTGGCAGGCTGCGATCCAGGACATCCGCTTCGACCCCGCCGGGACCTCGTGAGCACGCCACCGAGCGACGTGACCGACGCCGACCTGCTCCAGCAGGTGGCGCACGGCGACCGTTCCACGAGGAACGCCGCGTTCCACGAGCTGGTCGGGCGACACCGGGACCGGGTGTACGCGATCTGCCACCGGTACTTCCGCAACGCCACCGACGCCGAGGACGCGACGCAGGAGACGTTCCTCACGGTCCTGCGCCGCGCGGGCACCTTCCGCGGCGAGGCGCAGGTGTCCACCTGGCTCTACCGCGTGGCGGTCAACACGTGCCACGACCTCGCGCGCCACCGCGCTCGGCGGCCGCAGACCCCGGTCGAGGACATCGGCCTCGTCAGCGACCTCCAGGGCGAGGTGCACAGCGACGCCGAGCAGCTGGCGGCCATGGCGCTGTCCGACGTGCTGTCGGAAGCACTGTCCACGCTCGACGAGGAGACTCGCGGTCTGCTGCTGCTGTGTGTCGTCGAGGAGATGCCGTACGCGGAGGTGGCAGCGGCCTACGGCATCGCGGTCGGCACCGTGAAGTCCCGCGTCCACCGGGCCCGCGCGAAGCTCGTCGACCTGCTCGGTGACCTGCTCGACCCCGACGAGGACGGCGGACCCGCCGCCCCACGACGATCGGTCCGCCCCACGACCGGGTCCGATGCGCCGCCCTCGGTGCGCGGACCGCCCGG
>CAYMGL010000208.1:0-5017 GCA_964389945.1 uncultured Actinomycetota bacterium | reverse complement strand
ACACCAACGTCACGCCGATCGACCCCTGGGGTGCCGTCTGGGCCGCCCAGCACCGGCGGCGGCACGAGCACGCGGTGACACGCCTGGAGGCGGTGTCGGCGCACACCCTGGGGGGACGCACGGCCGCACGTCAGGAGCGGACCGTCGGTCCACTGCGGGCCGGGATGCGCGCCGACCTGACCGTGTGGGAGGGCGACCCCTACCGCGCCGACGACCCACGGGGTGCGCGCTGCGCACTGACCGTCCTGCGCGGGCGCATCACGCACGGGGTGAAGGACGCCGCGGCGGCCCAGCCCCACCTCGCCTCGCTCGGGGAACACCCCGCCTGAGCAGGGGACTTGTCGTCCGCGCTCGCACCGGGGTCGGGGACGGGGCGTCGAGACCGCCGCACGGGCCCCGGATCCCGTCTTGACGTCGGTGCGCCGCATCGGCAGGCTTCGTCCTCGCGTCAGGCAGGGCGCAGCGCGGTGACCGGGGCAAGGGGGCCGTCGCGGCTGGCAGCCCGCCACACGTGCCGTACGCCGCTCAGTAGACAACGAGGTCCGACCCAAGCAAGGCCCCGACGGACCACGGCCCCAACGGCTGGCAGTACGGACGACCAGGGACCCCGGGCAGTTGCCCGGGGTCCGCGTCGTCGACAGGACCGCGGGGGCGGTGGCTGGCTACGGTGCGCGCACGACGACGCCGACTGCGGCGTCACCTCCGCCGCACACCGGGACTGGGCCATGAGCGACGACGACACCCTCGAGGAGCTGCTCGGGGACGACATCGACGGCGACCTGTTCGACGACGGCGAGGTCGAGGTCGATGGACCCGCCGACGGGGACGTCGTCGCCGAGGACGACGACGAGGACGTGGAGGACGAGCTCTTCGCCGACGACGACGAGGACGACGGCGAGATCGCACCCGAGGAGGAGGTCGCGGTCTCGCTCGACGCGTCGGAGGACGGCGACGACGAGCTCGACGGCGAGCCGCCCGTGGACCTGGCTGCGATCGAGGGGATCGAGGGCATCGACGTCGACGACCCGGTCGAGGTCGCCGCTGAGGTCGAGGGCGACGCCGACGACACGATCCGGGACGGCGAGTTCGTCTGCTCGTCCTGCCACATGGCCAAGCGTGCGAGCGCCCTGGCCGACGCCGACGAGCTGCTCTGCCGCGACTGCGTGTGAGGAACGCGCTCGTCGTCGCAGCCCTCACGGGGCTCACCTGGTATGCCGCGCACCCGCCCCTGGCCGTGTGGTGGCTGGTCTTCCTCGTCGTCCCGGGCTGGATGACGGCCGTCCACCTCGTCCGTGACCGTCGCGCGCGGGACGTGGCCGTGGTCGGGGCCGTGGTCGGCCTCGCAGCCTTCCTGCCGCTCCTCGAGTGGATCGCCGGCACCCCGGCCACACCCGTGGCGTGGCTCACGCTCAGCGCCGCGATGGCCGCCTGGGTCGCCCTCGCCTCGCTGGCCCTGCGTGACTGGACGACGTCGCCGGCCGTGGCCGTCGTCGGGCCCCTGCTGTGGACCGCCATGGAGGTGCTCCGGGCCCGCGTGCCCTTCAGCGGCTTCGGGTGGGCCGACCTCGCGTCGGCGCACACGGCCGACTCGTGGATGCTCACGTCGGCCAGGGTCATCGGGGCGGACGGACTCACCCTCCTGACAGCGCTGTTCGGGGGCCTGCTGTGGGTCGCCGTCCGCGGCTTCGTCCGGGCGCTGCCCGAGATCGACCCCGGACCGGTGCTGTCGCCCGGGATCGGCCGCGTCGTCGGCGCCTTCGACGCGGTCCGGCCGTTCGTGCTCGGGGCCGTCGGCGTCGCCGTCCTCGGGACGCTCATCACCGTCGGCGTGCCGCAGGCGGTGGGCGAGGCGGACGTCCTGGTCGTCCAGGGCAACGACGGGCGGACGAACCTCGGCGGCGCCGCGGAGGACCTGCGCATCGCCGAGCGGCACCGCGACCTCACGGTTGCAGCCATCGGTGACGGCCCCGTCCCGGACCTGGTCGCCTGGGCCGAGAACGCGATCGACCGCGACCCGACCACCGAGCGCGGCGCCGACCTGGCCCCGGCCGTCCGGGCAGCAGCCACGGTCACCGAGGGGCGGCTCGTGGCCGGCGTGACGCGTGACGGCGTGACCGCCGACACGTTCCGCAACAGCGCCGCGCTGATCGACGAGCAGGGCCGGCTGGTCACGGTCTACGACAAGCAGGTGCCGGTCCCGTTCGCGGAGTACGTCCCGTTCCGCGCGGTGCTCGGCGACATCGGCCCGTTCCGCCTCGTCCCACGCGACGCGGCCCCTGGTGCGGGGCCGGTCACGCTCGACGTCGACGGGCTGCGTGTGGTCCCGATCATCTGCTTCGAGACGCTGTTCGGGGACCTCGTGCTGGACGCCGTGTCCAGCCAGGACGCCGGTCTGGTGGTCGCGATGACCAACAACTCGACCTTCGGGCGCACGGCGGCCGCGGCCCAGCACATCGCACAGTCCCGGCTCCGTGCGGTCGAGACCGGCCGCACGGTCGTGCACGTCGCCGTCTCGGGCTCGTCGGCCGTCCTCACGGCCGACGGCGAGGTGCTGGACGCCACCGGCCTGTACGAGGAGGCCACGATCCGCAGGACGGTGCCCGTCCGGACCGGGAGCACACCGGCCGCGACGGTGGCCGAGCCGCTGGCGTGGGCCGTGGCGGTGGTGGGCCTGGTGCTTGCTGCGGCGAGCGTGTGGCGCCGGAGGAGCGACCGCCACACGGACAGGACAGCTGCAGACGACGAGGAGGCCGTGGCATGAGGGCGCTGGTGGTCGTCCCGACGTACGACGAGATCGCCAACCTCGACGAACTCGTCGAGCGGACGCTCGCCGTGCCCGGCGTCGACCTGCTCGTCGTGGACGACGGGTCGCCCGACGGCACGGGGGAGCGCGCCGACGAGCTGGCACGCGACGAGCCACGACTGCGGGTGCTGCACCGACCGGCCAAGTCCGGTCTCGGCAGCGCCTACCGCGACGGGCTCGGGCAGGGCCTCGAGGAGGGCTACGACGCGCTGGTCGAGATGGACGCCGACCTGAGCCACGACCCGGCAGTGCTGCCCGACCTCATCGCCGCCCTGGCCACGCACGACCTCGCCATCGGCAGCCGCTACGTGCCCGGGGGCGGTGTGGCCAACTGGCCCTGGCACCGGCGCCTGCTGTCGGCGGGCGGCAACCTCTACGTCCGGCTGCTGACGGGGCTGCCCGTCCGCGACGCCACCAGCGGGTTCCGCGCCTTCCGTGCGGAGGTGCTGCGCGCGATCGGTCTGCAGGACCTCCGCTCGGAGGGCTACAGCTTCCAGCTCGAGACGGCGCTGAAGACCTGGCGCAGCGGCTTCTCGACCACGGAGGTGCCGATCCTCTTCGTCGAGCGGGTCGCGGGCGCCAGCAAGATCAGCCGTGCGATCGTCGTCGAGGCGATGCTCCGTGTGCTGCTGTGGGCAGTGCGCTGCCTGCCGATGCGGCTGCTCGGGCACGAGCCACACCCCGAGTCGGTCGCGGCGAGTCGATAGCCTCCGCCCCGCGTTGCGCTCCCGTCGTCCAGCGGTCGAGGATCCCGCCCTTTCAAGGCGGTGACGCGGGTTCGAATCCCGTCGGGAGTACGTGTCATACCCTGCACTGTTGCGTTCCTCCCATCCCACCACCCGGAGACCCACGTGGCGAAGAAGATCGAGGTCGAGATCCCCATCGAGCGGCAGAAGGCCGCCCAGGCTGCGGGGAACTTCGGGCTGGAGGACCTCCCGGCCCAGCTGGGACAGCCCGACGCCGCCGTGCGCCTGGGCAAGACACCCAAGTCCGACGAGGGGCTGGTCAAGCTCAAGTCGGCCAAGTCGCTGGTCACGCTCAAGCCGGGCCAGATGATCGCCAACTACGGCAAGTCCGAGGCCAAGTGGGCCCGCGACTACCAGCGCAAGCGTGCGGGCAACGGCAAGTTCCACGAGCTGCTCAGCTACGCACGCCAGCTGATCGGCCTGGCCGACGACGGCACCATCGCGATCTGCCTCATGGGCCACGCCGGCCAGGGCACGTGCGTCCCGCTGTGGGTCGCGCGCGAGGAGGTCACGCTGACCACCCAGCCGAACGACATCCTGCTGCGCTTCGACGAGATCCCGAAGTCGATGGCGCTGAAGTTGTGAGCAGGCTCGCGGCGGAGCTCGCGTTCGCGCACGAGCTGGCCGACGTGGCCGACGGCATCACGCTGGCCGCCTTCGGTGCGCACCACCGGGGCAACGCCGAGACGAAGGCGGACGGCACCTGGGTCACCAGTGCAGACCGTCAGGTCGAGCGCACGCTGCGCGCGGCCATCGGCGAGGCCTTCCCCGACCACGCCGTCCTCGGTGAGGAGGAGGGCCACACCGGCGACCCGGACGCCCCCTGCTGGGTGCTCGACCCGATCGACGCGACGTCCAACTTCGTCCGTGGCAACCCGGTGTTCGCGACCCTCATCGGCCTGCGCGTGGACGGCGAGGACGCGTTGGGCGTCGTCACGGCACCGGCGCTGGGGCACCGCTGGGACGGCGTCGTCGGCGTCGGCGCCCGCCAGGACGGCACACCGATCCGCGTGAGCGAGGTCGACGACCTCGACGCGAGCGAGGTGTCGTTCGGGGACCTCGACTGGTGGCGCAGCGAGGGCCGGTGGGGCGCCGTCGAGCGGCTCGTCGATGCCACGGACCGTGTCCGCAGCTACGGCGACTTCTGGGCGCACTGCCTGGTGGCGGCCGGTTCGACCGAGATCGCTGCCGAGGCGGCCGTCTCGACGTGGGACCTCGTCGCGGTGCGTGCGCTGGTCGTGGCGGCCGGTGGGACGGCGACCGACCTCGCGGGTGCGCCGACCGCGGACGGTGGCTCGATCCTGACCTCGAACGGGCGCGTGCACGAGGCGGCGCTGGCCCTGGTGCGCGGGCCGTCCACAGGCTGAGGCCCCACCTCCCGGGGCGTGTCACAGGGCGTCCGTAGGCTGCCCCCCATGAGCATGACAGAGACCACAGCAGACGCACCCGACGCGGCGACGCCCGACGA
>CAYMGL010000207.1:0-5022 GCA_964389945.1 uncultured Actinomycetota bacterium | reverse complement strand
GTCGCCAGCGTCGCCGCGCTCGCCACGGACGTGTAGGCGATCGAGCCGAGGAACAGGGCGAAGTGCACGGCGAGGAACCCGCCGGCGACGAGCAGTCGGGTGCGGTCGGCGGTGGCGACCGGATGGGTCCGGCGCGCCCGCAGCGCGAACGGCGCGAGCGCGACGGCCCCGCCCGCGCAGCGCCAGAAGGCGATCGAGAGCCCGAGGCGTCCGTCGCCGCTGTCGCCGATCACGTAGGCCGCCAGCACCGAGGACACCGACACGGCGAGCAGACCGATCCCGAGCAGGGCGTACACCCGAGGCCGCGACATCGGCGCGACGTGGGGGCTGGAGGTGGTGTCAGCGGTGGTCATGGGCGCGCAGGCTACGGCCGCACCGGCGCGGGTCGTGGTCCACACTGGACGCCGTGGACCCCCTCGACCTGCTCCGGCTGCTCGTCGACCCCGCACGACTCGCCGTCGCGGGGCTGCTCGCCGCTGCCGACGCGCCGCTCGACGGCGGGGAGCTGGCCGAGCGCACCGGCACGGACCGTCGCACCTGCCTCGAGACGGTCGCGGCGCTCGTCGACGCGGGGTTGGCGGCCCGGACCGAGGAGGGCTACGTGCTCGACCACGACGGCTGGCGCGCCGCGGCCGCGGCTGCGGCGGTCGAGCCGGAACCACCGGCCGCGCGGATCGGTCACGGCATGACCAGCGACGAGCAGGAGGTGCTGGCGCGGTGGTTCGAGGGGCACCGCCTCACGGCGCTGCCGAGCAACCGCACACAGCGGCTGGTCGTGCTCGAACGGCTCGCGCTGGAGTTCGAACCCGGCCGGCGCTACCCGGAGACCGAGGTCAACTCGATCCTGGGCGGCTTCAACCCGGACTGGTCGATGCTGCGCCGGGCGCTCGTCGACCACGGCTTCCTCGACCGCGCGAACAACCAGTACTGGCGCTCCGGCGGCCGGGTCGCGACCTGACTCAGGCCAGCGACTCCCAACGGTCCAGGACCCGCAGGACGTACAGCTGGGTCTCGACGATGTCGGGGACCTCGTTGCCGGCGTCGACGACTCGCGCCGGCCCAGCGTTGTACGCGGCGAGGGCGAGGTCGATACGGCCGAAACGCTCCAGCTGGATGCGCAGGTAGCGGGCGCCGCCCTGCAGGTTCTGGATGGGGTCGTACGGGTCGACCCCGAGGCCGGCCGCCGTGCCCGGCATCAGCTGGGTCAGGCCGATCGCACCGGCCGGGCTGATGGCGTTCTGGTTGAAGGTCGACTCGGTCCAGACCAGGGCCGCGAGCAGCCGACTGTCGACACCCGCTCCTGCGGCGGCGGCGTTGATGGCCGGCGCGACCTGCGGCCCGTTGCCGGGCAGCCGACCCGCCCACGGCGGCGGGGGACCGTCGAAGGGGACGTCGGCGATCTGCTGCAGCCACTGGTCGAGCGTGGCCAGCCGCAGCTCGTCGACGCGCTCGTTGAGGCTGTCGACCAGTGCGGCGCGCGCGGCCGCGTCCTGCTCGATCGAACGGAGGGCCGCCTGCCGGTCCTCGCGGACACGGGCGGCCTGCGACACCAGCGAAGCCTGGGCTGCGACGAGCCCCTCGGCACGGTCGCGCGCCGCGTAGGCGGCAGCGGCGCGCTGCTCGACCGCCTGCTGCTGGATCTCCGCCTCCGCCCGCGCCTCGTCGGCCACGACCGAGGCATCGATCGCGTTCTCCAGCAACCGTCGGTCCTCGTCGAGCAACCGCCGTGAGGCCTGCTGGACGACGGCGACCTCGTGCAGGTCCCCGGCGCGCAGCAGCCCGGTCAGCAGCACGTCGCTGCCGTCACGGTTGCCGTACATCCACGTGGCGGCGACGCGGGCCTCGAGCGCGCCGCGCGCTGCGTCCCAGGCCTCCTCGGCCTCGGCCTGTCGCGCCGTGGACCGGCGCAGTGCGACCTGCGCTGCCGCCACCTCGGCGGTCAGGTCGTCGGCGGTCGTCTCGGCCTCGGCGAGGTCGGCCTCGACGATGGCGAGCTCGCCCTGGAGGGTCGCCAGCCGGGCGTCGGCAGCAGCGATCTCGCCCTGCACCGCGTCGATGCGCCGCAGCAGCTCGGCCAGGTCGGCCTCTGCCTGCGCCAGCTCCTGCTCGGTCTGCTCGAGCTCCTCGACCGGGTCGGGGTCGTCACCCGTGGTCGCCAGGGCAGGTGGGACGGCGACGGTCGCGCTCAGCGCGGCCGCGAGCAGCAGGGCGCCGCGAGGGCGACGAGGTCGGAGGCTGATCACATGCTCCAGGTCGGCTCCGCGCACAGTCTGCCGGAACGGCCGCGCGAATGTCGGACACCAGCGTCCGATCGGACGCGGCGCTCAGCTGCGGCGCGAGGCCTCGACCATGCGCAGCACGTTGTCCGAGAGGCCGTCGAGCCGACCGGCGACGCTCGGGTGGCGGAGCTTCGCGAGGGTCTGCTTCTCGATCTGGCGGATGCGTTCGCGGGTCACGCCGTGCCGCTCGCCGATGTCCTCCAGCGTGTGGCACGTGCCGTCCAGCAGCCCGTACCGGAGCATCAGGACGTCGCGCTCCCGCTCCTCGAGCTCCTCGAGCGCGGCGTCGATCTCGATCCGGATCATCGACTCACCCGCGGCGTCGCCGGGGTCCAGGGCCTCGTCGTCGGCGACGAGGTCGCCCAGCGTCGCGTCCCCGTCCTCACCGACCGGTGTGTCCAGCGACGAGATCGGCCGGCTGGCGCGCTTGAGCTCGCGCACCCGCTCCTCGGTCAGGCCGAGCATCTCGCCGACGGTCGCCTCGGTGGGCTCGTCGCCGGTGGTCTGGAGCAGCTCCAGCTCGGCTCGCCTGATCTTGGCGACCATCTCGTGCACGTGCACCGGCAGCCGGACCGTGCGCGCCTTGTTGGCGGTGCCCCGGGTCAGTGCCTGGCGGATCCACCACGTCGCGTAGGTCGAGAACTTGTAGCCACGGGTGTGGTCGAACTTCTCGACCCCGCGGATCAGGCCGAGATTGCCCTCCTGGATGAGTTCCAGCATCGACAGCCCGCGGCCGAGGAAGCGCTTGGCGACCGAGACGACCAGTCGGAGGTTCGCCTCGATCATGTGCTCGTGGGCCCGCTGGCCGTCGAGCTGGATGCGGCGGAGCCGGGCCCGCTCGCTGGGGGTCAGCCGGGCCGTCGAGCGCAGGCGTTCGTGGGCCTCCATGCCCGCCTGCCGCCGCTTGGAGAGGTCGACCTCCTCCTCGGCGGTGAGCAGCTCGACCCGGCCGATGCCGTTGAGGTACTGCCGCACCGAGTCGGTGGACAGCGACAACGGCGTCGGCGCCGGGGGTGCATCCCCGGCGCCGTCCTCGATCACCATCAGCCCGCCGTCGCGCGCCGCCCCGCTCATGCGCTCGACCCAGGCGTCGGCATCCTCGTCGTCGACGAGCGGGTCGTGCAGCTCGTGCAGCTCGCTCGCGAGGACGTACCCCCTTCCGAGCGCACGCTGCAGCAGCTCCCGCAGTCCCTCCCGGTCGGGCAGGTCGGTGCCTGCCCGCGCGGCGGCGAGCACCGTGGTGATGGCCCCCGCCTCCGTCGTTGACGTTGCTTCGAGCACGTCACTGTTCACGTGGAGTGGTCCCCTTGTTGCCCCGCGTCGGACGTTATCAAGGTGTATCGAGACCGTCGAGGGTGATTTGGGACGAATCTCGGTGAACGGTCGATGACCGACCGGCTGCGGTCACACGAGGTCGTCGTCGACGTCCTCGGCGAGCACCAACCACTGCTCCTCGGCCTCGGCGAGCTCGGCGACGACCTTGTCCCGGGCCCGGGCGAGCTCGGCGAGCTGTTCGTGTGCCGTCCCCGCGGCCGCCATGGCCTCGTCGAGCTGGTCGCGCAGGCCCTCGAGCTTCTCGACGCGTGACGCCACCCGTCGCAGCTCCCGTCGCCGCTCCTTGCGCTGCTCGTGGTCGCGCGCGGCAGCGGACGGACCGCCGCTGCTGCGGCGGCGGGCCACGTCGGCGACCGTGGCGACGGCGCGCTCGGCCTCCGCCTCCTCGCGGTACTGGGCCCAGTCGAGGTGGCGGGTGACGCGGCCGTCGGGGCGCACCGCCAGCAGTTCGTCGGTCAGCCGGTCCAGGACGAACCGGTCGTGGCTGGCGACGACGAGCGTCCCGCGGAAGCCGTCCAGGTGGTCCTCGAGGACCGAGAGCGTGTCCAGGTCGAGGTCGTTGGTGGGCTCGTCGAGCACGAGCACGTTCGGTGCCGCGACGAGCAGGTGGAGCAGCGCGAGGCGCCGCCGCTCACCACCCGAGAGGTCCGAGACGGGCGAGCGCTGGAGCCGGGCGGGGAAGCCGAAGCGCTCCGCGAGCCGGGTCGCCGGCAGGGTCTCGCCGGTCGCCAACGGGATGCGGTCGCCGACCTCGAGGATCGTGTCGAGCGCCGTCGTCGAGCTCGGGGGCACGCGGGCCTCCTGGCGGTACACCCCGACCTCGACGGTCGGCCCGCGCTTGATGCTGCCGCCGGTCGGCTCGAGCTCGCCGAGCAGGAGCCGCAGGAGCGTGGTCTTGCCCGCGCCGTTGGGGCCGACGACGCCGAGGCGCTGGCCCGGCCCGATCGAGTACGTGAAGTCGCGCACGACGTCGGGTCCGTCCGCGTCGTAGCGGAACGACACGTCCTCGGCGTCGATGACCTGCGAGCCGAGGCGTCGTCGTCCCGTGCCCAGCTGCAGCTGGCCGAGCTGGCCCGGCGGCGTGGCGGCCTGCAGCTGTCTCGCCTGGTCCTCGCGGAACTTCGGCTTGGTGCCCCGCGCCTTGGGCTGGCGACGGAGCCACTCGATCTCCTTGCGCAGCAGGTTGGACCGTCGCTGCTCGGCACGGTTGCGGCGGCGCTCACGCTCCTCGCGTGCCTCGAGCAGCGTCGAGTAGCCGCCCTCGTGCCAGTACGCGCCCCCGCCTGCACTCGGCACCCCGGGGCCGTCGGTCCCGGTCGGGTCCAGCCCCTTCGGGTCCAGCTCGAGCAGCTTCGTGGTGAGCCGCTCCAGCATCCGCCGGTCGTGGGTCACCAGCAGGAGCCCACTG
>CAYMGL010000206.1:0-5044 GCA_964389945.1 uncultured Actinomycetota bacterium | reverse complement strand
ACCGGCTCCTGCAGCACGCCACAGCCGCCTTCGCCGCGCTCGACGAGCGCGACGGTCGGACCGCGCTGCCGCACCTGCAGTACCTCAAGGCGCGACTGCCAAGGACCGGCTTCATCCGGGAGGCACTCGGCGTCGCGCTCTACCTGACCGAGTCCTACAAGGACGCGCTGTCGGACCTGCAGGCGTTCCGTCGTCTGACCGGCTCGGTCGACCAGAACCACCTGATGGCCGACTGCATCCGTGCGGTCGGGGAGGGGGAGCACCGCATCCCCGGCCTCATCGAGGAGATGGAGCAGGCCGAGGAGCCGCCACCCGACGCCGCTCGCTACGAGGGACGCATCGTGTGGGCGTCCTGGCTCGCTGACAGCGGTGACGTCGGCGCGGGCCGCGCCGTGCTCGCCGACATCCTCGAGGAGCCCATCGGCGACGACGGGATCGACGAGCACCACCTGCGGCTGTGGTACGTGGCCGGCGACCTCGCCCAACGCGCCGGTGACGACAGCGCAGCACGTCGCTGGTTCGGTCGCATCACCGAGGTGGCGGAGGGCTTCTTCGACACCGAGGAACGCCTCGACCAGGTGACCTGAGGAGACCGCTCACCCCACGGGCGTCAGTGTCCCGTCGGCTCGTCGCTGCAACCAGCGGACGAGACCGGCCGCGTTGGACTCGACGCCGCTGAGCAGCTCGAGGCGCGCCTGCCGGTCGGGATCGGTGTCGTCGGGGTCGCTCGGGAGCTCGTCGGCGAAGCGGCGGCGCAACGTCTCGACGACGTGGTCGAGCTCGGTGCCCGTGTAGGTGACCTCGCCGCCGGTGGCGTCGAGCCACGCCTGCTCCGCCGTGTGCGCCCACAGGCGCAGTCGCTCCTCGGCCTCGGCGAGCGCCTCGTCGGGTGGGTCGACGGGCCCGTAGTGCGCCAGGTAGACGCGGTTCGGCTCGGTCCGTCGGTACCGCTCCAACGTCGCCAGGGCCGCGTCGAGGTGGAAGTCCGTCGGCGGTGTGGCCGGGCGCAGCACCGGCATGCCCGGCAGTCGGACGCCCACCGAGTCGCCGCTGAACAGCGCACCTGTGCCGGTGTCGTAGACCCCGATGTGGTGCTTGGCATGGCCGGGTGCGTACTGCAGCTGCAGCTGGCGGCCGCCACCGAGGTCCAGGACGTCACCGTCGCCGACGGCGACGATCCGTTCTGCCTCGATCGGGGTGCAGTCGCCGTAGACGCGGTCGTGGAGGTCGCCGTACACCTGCCGGGCCGAGGCGTTGAGCCGGCTGGGGTCGTTGAGGTGCCGTGCCCCGACCTCGCTCACGACGATCTCGGCGCTCGGGAACGCGGCAGCGACGTCACCCGCCCCGCCGGCGTGGTCGAGGTGGATGTGCGTCAGCACCACGGCCGCGAGCTCGCCGGGGTCCATCCCGAGGGCCTCGAGACCGGCGAGCAGGTGCTCGATGCCCTTGGCCGGCCCTGTCTCGACCAGGACCGGACGCGGCGCATCGAGGAGGTAGCCGGCGGTGACACTGGTCATGCCCCCCGTCATCGTGTCGATGGCGATCACGCCGTCGTCGTGGCGCTGGATCGGCGGTGTCGGGGGGGCCGCGCGCTCGCTCATGCTCCTGACTCCTTCGTTGCTGCGGCGTCGCCGACCCGGTGCAGCACCAGGCCAACCCGGGGCTTCGGGCGGAAGGCCGTCGACTTCGGCGGCAGCGACCGTCCGCCGGCGACCGTGGCGAGCACCTCCGTGACGGTCGGGGCCCGACTGCCGACGACGACCGCGCCGTCGCGGATCGCGATCGCCATCGCCGTCGGGTCGGCCGTGCTGGTGACCCGGGCCACACCGGGGACCTGCTCGCCGAGACGCATCGTGGCCTCGACGGGCAGCTCGTCCGGTGCCGGTGCCACGTGGCGGACGACGTCGCCGTGGCGGACGGTCACCTCGCCGCCCTCGTCCGGCAGCGCGGCCACCCACGTCGCCACGTCGTCCTGGGCGTCGCGGGGGACGGCGGCGAGTCGCCAGACCTCGTCGATGCGCGGTGCGCTCGACGCGAACGCCACCAGCGCCGGCACGGCCCGCCGGCCGAGCGCGGCCGCCGCCGCGACCCGGTGGTGGCCGTCCGCGAGCAGGCACGGGTAGGGGCGCAGCGCCGCGACCAGCGCCGCGGCCTCCTCGTCGTCGAGCACCCAGGTGCGGTGCACGACACCGTCGGCGTCCTCGACGTCCAGCTCGGGCGCCCGGTCGCGCACCGCCGCGGCGAGACCGGTCACACCGGGCGGGTCCGCGGGCAGGACGGCGAGCAGCGGGCGGGCGTCGACCTGCTGGCGGCGGTCGCGTTCGATGCGGCGTCGGACCGCCCCCTCGTCGGTGCCCTCGTGGGGCACGAGGTCGTGCAGGTCCACGAGTCCGAGCACGCCGAGCACCCGGTGGCCGTCGACGAGGCGCTGCTCGACCAGTCGCAGGCAGGCACGCTCGTCGACGCGCAGGGACCCCTCGGTGATCCACTGGTCGACGTCGACCGGGTCCTGCTCGAGCGTCCCCTCGAGCCAGGCCACGTGGCGCGGATGGGCGTCACGCCGGGCCAGGCGGGCCGCGCTGCGACGAGCTCCGCCGACCGTGCGGGCCCGGACGTCGTCCGTCGGCACGAGGCCGATGAACGGACGCAGCGTGACCACTCGGACTCCTCCCCGTGCCGCGACAGTAGGTGCCGTCGCGGCGCCCGGCCGAGCAGCGCAGGACGCCGCCGGTTCGGAGGCAGGGACGGCAGGTCCTACCGTGCGGCGCATGGCAGTCATCGATCGGTACGCGGGGCTCGTCGTCGACCTCGACGGCGTGGTGTTCCGTGGCGACGACATCGTGCGTGGTGCAGCGCGCTTCCTGCGGCGGTCGCGTCGGCCGCGTCCGCCGACCGTCTTCGTGACCAACGACTCGTCGCGCACGCCCGACGAGTGGGCCGAGCTGTTCGGTCGCCACAGGCTCGACGTGCCGGCAGAGCGGATCATCACCAGTGCTGCGGCGACGGCGGACCTCGTGGCCCGTTCGGGGCGGGTGCACGTGCTGGGGGAGTACGGGCTCCGGGAGGCGCTGCGGGACGCGGGAGCGACGCTGGTCGTGGACGCCGCGGATGCCGACGTCGTCGTCGTCGGGCTCGACCGCTCGCTCACCTACGAACGGCTGCGCGACGTTGCGCGGGCCATCCAGGGTGGCGCTCGCTTCGTGGCCACGAACCCGGACCGCACGGTGCCCGTCGGCTCGGGGACCGTGCCGGGCAACGGTGCCACGATCGCGTTCCTGCGTGCCGCCACCGGGGTCGCCCCGGAGATCGTCGGCAAGCCGATGACGGGCCTGTTCGACCTCGCGGACCAGCTGCTCGACGTGGACGGGCCCGTGCTCGTCGTCGGCGACCAGGTGGCGACCGACGTGGTCGCCGCGCGCGCGATGGGCTGGGACGCCGCCCTCGTCCGTTCGGGGACCGACGACTGGCCGGAGCTGGTCACTGCGACGGCCAGCCCGACGTGGGTCTGCGACGACCTCGCCGACCTCGACGGGCCCGAGCCGCCCGTCGTCCGCCACGCCCGCGAGGCAGACCTCAGTGCCGTCCGCGACCTGCTCGCCGAGGCCGGCTTCGATGCCGACGGTGCTGCCGGGCGGCTGCGCGAGACGCTCGTTGCGGTCAGCGGCAGCGGTGAGGTCGTGGGGACCGTCGCCTGGGAGCTGGTGGGCGCCGCGGGCCACCTGCGGGGGATCACGGTCACGCGTGAGCAGCGCCGCTTCGGGACCGGGTCGCACCTCGTGGCCCGGGCACTGCAGGCCCTGGGCGCGCAGGGCGTGGAGTGGGTCTACCTGTTGACGCCGGGCGCGGACGACCTGTTCGCGAAGCTCGGCTTCTGGCAGGTCCACCGTGACCGCGTGCCCGAGGAGGTCCTGGCCACGGCCCAGTACGGGGGGCCGGCGTCCGGTGGGACCGCGATGGTGCGGCGACTGCGCGGCTGAGCACCACGGTCGCGCCCGGGTCTCAGAGGCGTGCGTCGTGGGGCCGGCTCGTCCCGCGGCGGAGCCGCAGCAGCAGGAGGATGCCGGCGGCGAAGCCACCGAGGTGGGCGGCGTAGGCAACGGTGCTGCCTCCGGGTGTGGCGTGGCCACGGAACTGCAGCCAGGCCCAACCGCCGAGCACGAGCCAGGCCGGCAGCTCGACCACCGCCAGGAGGAGGATGTTCCACCGGCTGCGCAGGACGAAGGCCAGCAGCGAGGCCGGGAACGTCAGCACCGTGGCGACGCTGTGGGTCGGGTAGGTGACGACGTACGCGCCGAGGACGGCGGCCACGGCCCCGGAGGCGCCGACCAGCGGCACCGCCGCACCGAGGTTGAGCACCGTCTGGGCGGCAGCGGCGAGCAGGCCGCCACCGACGTAGAGCAGGAGGAACCGTGCGTGGCCGAGACGATCCTCGACGTTGTCGCCGAACACCCACAGGTAGACCATGTTGCCCAGCAGGTGCACGATCCCCGCATGGACGAACATGTGCGTGAGCAGTCCGCGGGCGCCGGCGACGTCTCCGACACCGCACCCCGGGACCTGGACCTGCTCCGTGCCCGTCAACCCGGCGGGCACCAGGCCCCACTCGAGGTAGGCGAAGAGCGAGGCGCAGCCCGAGAGCGGGGTCACGACGGCGACGGCGACGTTCGCCAGCACGAGTGCGCGGGTGACCCAGGGCGTGCGCGTCGTCGGGTTGACGTCAGCGACCGGGAAACCCAGCGCGTCCTCCTGTTCGTGCCGCGGGGACGCTACCCGTAGGGTCGTCGCCGACCGCCTGCGAGGAGTCCCGGTGCGCCGCCTGCTGCCCACGGCCATGGCCGTCGACCTCGCCGACGCCTACGCCGACCTGGACCCTCCGTCGCCGTGGGTCGCGCTGGGCATGGTCGGGAGCCTCGACGGTGCCGTGGCGGTGGACGGCACGTCGGGTGCGCTCGGCGGCGACGGCGACCGGGCCGCCTTCCGCGCGCTGCGCTCGCTGGCCGACGTGGTCCTGGTCGGCCTCGGCACGGCTCGGGCCGAGTCGTAC
>CAYMGL010000205.1:0-5064 GCA_964389945.1 uncultured Actinomycetota bacterium | reverse complement strand
CGATCACCGAGGCCGCCTCGATCATCGAGCTGCGCGAGGCGATCGTCGCCGGCGTCCAGAGCCTCCTGCTGGCCGACTGCACCCGTGAGGAGCTGCGCGACGCGATCACGCAGACCGCGGACGGCACCCGCGTGCTCGCCCCCGAGGTCGCGCTGCAGCTGGCCGGGTCGTGGACGGCCGAGCCGGCCAACGCCGAGTCCCAGCTGACCGCCCGCGAACTGCAGGTCCTGCAGTGGCTGGCGGAGGGCCTCACGAACGCCTCGATCGCCGACGAGCTGGACCTCTCGCCGCGGACGGTCAAGACCCACGTCCAGAACCTGCTGGTCAAGCTGGACGCCCGCGATCGCACCGGCGCCGTCGCACAGGGCTTCCGCCGGGGCCTGATCAGCTGACGCTGTCAGCCTGCGCTGCGCTGTCAGTCCGTGCTGCGCCAGCGCAGGCCACGCTGACACCGTCCATCAGACGGCGCCGCCGCGCCGGTCGGGGGCGGGGGCGCGGACGCCCACTGCCTCGAGGGCCTTGGTCGCGACCGACAGCAGCGGCAGGCGCTGCAGCCGGTCGGGCTCGATCCACTCGACCGTCTCGGTCGAGCCGTCCTCCTCGAGGACGCGTGGCGCTCGGTCCGTCGGGACGCTGACGCGCCACACGAGCCGCAGCAGGTGCAGGTCGCGGTCGTCACGCTTGAGGTGGTGGCTGTCGGTGAGGACGAAGTCGCCGATCTCGCACTCCAGCCCGGTCTCCTCGTGGTACTCGCGGATCAGCCCTGCGTGCGGGTGCTCCCCGTGCTCGAGCCCGCCGCCTGGCAGGGTCCACCGACCGGCGCCGGGATAGCCCTCGCGGACCCGGATGAGCAGCACGCGGCCGTCGTCGACTGCGACGCCGTAGGCGCCGATGCGCCGCCGCCGGACCGTCCCGGCGCCGCCGTTCGGGTAGGTCGCGGCAGGGTCCTGCACGCCGTGGGCGAGCCACTGGATGCGGCCCCGCAGCGCGGCCCAGGCCTCGTCGCGGGCGAGCCCCTGTGGCGCGGCGTCGACGGCGTCCGCCGCGCTGGCGAGGTCGTCGATGACCCCGGGTCCTGCCTCGAGGATCGCGGCGGACCCGGCGCTGGCCCACTCGGCCAGCACGTGCCGCACGAGCGCACCGACGGGCACCCCGAGATTCCGCGCGGCGGTCCGGATCGTGTCCATCGGGTCGACCAGCGCCGACCCCGCGACGGCGAGCTTGTAGGCACCGTCGGGGTCGCCGTCGTCGATGTCCGGGCGCCACTGCACGAGGCGGACGACGGGCTCGTCGCCCGCCGCCACCAGTGAGTCGTCACCGTCGGTCATCGCTGACCGCCTCCCCGCGTGTCGCTCCCGTCAGCTGAGGCGCTCGATGACCATGGCCATGCCCTGGCCGCCACCGACGCACATCGTCTCGAGGCCGAACGTGCCGTCGGTGTGCTGCAGGCCGTTGAGCAGCGTCGTGGTGATGCGCGCGCCGGTCATCCCGAACGGGTGGCCGACGGCGATCGAGCCGCCATGGACGTTGAGCTTGTCGTGGTCGATGCCGAGCTTGCGGGCCGACGGGATGACCTGGGCGGCGAAGGCCTCGTTGATCTCGACCAGGTCCATGTCGTCGATGGTCATGCCGGCGTTGGCGAGCGCCTGCTTCGAGGACTCGACGGGGCCGAGGCCCATGATCTCCGGGTTGAGGGCCGAGACGCCGGTGGACACCACGCGTGCGAGCGGGGTGAGCCCCAGCTCCTCGGCCTTGGTGTCGCTCATGATCACCAGCGCGGCGGCGCCGTCGTTGAGCGGGCAGGCGTTGCCGGCCGTGACGCGACCGTCGGGGCGGAACACCGGCTTCAGCTCGGCCATCTTCTCGCGGTCCGGCGGCCGGGGCGAGTCGTCCTCGGTCATCATCTGGCCGTCACCGAGTGGCACCGGCGTGATCTCGTTGGCCCAGAAGCCCTCGGCGGCGGCCTTCTGGTAGCGGGTCTGGGACTCCCAGGCGAAGTCGTCCATCTCCTCGCGACTGATGCCCTCGAGCAGTGCGACGTTCTCGGCCGTCTGGCCCATCGGGATGTAGATGTCGGGGAGCCCGTCGGCCTCCTGCCACGAGTCGGCACCCTGCGCCTGCTGCTGGGTGCGCTCCATCGCGTCGTCGAACTTCGGGTTCTCCCCGCGGCCGCTGGGGTCGGAGTTGCCGATCGGGTTGCCGTCGTCGTCCGGCGCGGCGAAGCGGCTGACCGTCTCGACCCCGGCCGAGATGAAGACGTCGCCCTCCCCAGCCTTGATCGCGTGCATCGCCATGCGGGTCGTCTGGAGGCTGGAGGAGCAGTAGCGCGTGATCGTGGTGCCGGGCACCTCCCAGCCGAGCAGCGTCGTCACGACCCGGCCCATGTTGAAGCCCTGCTCGCCGCCGGGCAGGCCACAGCCGAGGTGGAGGTCGGTGATCATGTCCGGCGTGACCTGCGGGACCTTGTCCATCGCGGCCTGCACCGCGAACGCAGCGAGGTCGTCCGGGCGCCAGTTGACGAGGGACCCCTTGAACGCGCGCCCGATCGGCGTGCGTGCGGCGCTGACGATGACTGCCTCGGGCATGACGTGCTCCTGCGTGACGGTTCGTCGTCCCACCGTACTGTCGCCGTGCAGCCCCGACCGCTGCCGGACGGTCCGTCGCAGCAGAGCCCCACGAGGAGTCCACACATGGCCATCGAGGTCGCCGACGGCGTGTTCCAGCTCGCGCCCCTGCCGTACGTGAACGTCGTCGCGATCCGCGGCGGGAACGGCTGGACCATCGTCGACGCGGCGCTGTCCGCGGTCGCCGAGCGACTCGTCCGCGACCTCGGGAAGCTGGGCATCCGGACCGGCGACGTCGAGCGGATCGTGCTGACGCACGGCCACCTCGACCACGCCGGCGGCGCCGAGCGCGTGCGTGCGGCGTTCGGCGCGCGGGAGGTCCTGGTCGGCGCTGCGGACCTCGACGACGTCCGCAGCGGCACGAACGCCAGCGGCGACCCCGGCTCACTGCTCGAGCGGTCCCCGCTGCCCTCGCCCGGCTACCCCGCCGTCCCCGGTGCCCAGCCGCTCACCGGTGACCTCGCGCTGGACGACGACCACGACCTCGTCGTCGTGCCGACACCGGGCCACACCGACGGGCACGTGTCGTTCCACCTCCCCCACCGCGGCGTGGTGCTCGGCGGCGACACCGTCTTCAACGTGTTCCGCCTCACGCCCTCGCCCGGGTTCCTCTGCGCCGACGCAGGACGCAACCTCGCATCGATCCTGACGCTCGCCGAGCTGGACCCGTCGGTCCTGCTGCTCGCCCACGGCACCCCCGTGACCGACGACGTCCGTGGCCGGCTGCGCACGGTGGCGCGCGCCTGACCGGGTCGATCGCGGGCCGTCAGGCGGCCCTGGCGACACGGAGCTCGTCGACGAGGTCCTCGTACGTCATGACCCCTGCCTCGGCCCCGACCTTGGCGGCCCAGAGCCCGTCGATCCGGGCCGCGGTCGCTGGCTCGAGCTCGCGACGGTTCGCGCCGACCTCGCCCACGCGGACCTTGCTCGAGGCCGCGTCGTCGTGGTCCAGGTCGAGGTGCTCCCGGGTCCACGCCGACAGCCACGGGTCCTGGAAGGGGCCGGGGTTGGCAGACATGTACGCGAAGCCCGACAGCTCCACGGCGCGGGCGAACTCGTCGTCACCGAGCGGGGTGCCGAGGAACGCGGCGACCCGACGGACGACCCCGGGCAGGTCCTGCTTCATGTCGTCGAAGGTCAGCAGGAGCACGTCCGGGTTGTCCCGCTGCGTCAGCCACGACGTCGTGTGGTGCCAGTAGGAGCCCTCGCGCTCGGTGTCGTCGAACAGCGTCGCCACGAAGTGCTCGAGCTCGATCGCATCGGGCTCCATCAGCCAGCCCTCGAAGAACCGGTAGGTCGAGACGGCGACGTCCTTGGGATCGCGGAACGACACGATGTAGCGACACCCCTGCGGGACGTCGTCCCACGTCCGGTGGGACTTGAACGCACGCGGCTCGGCCGGCTGGTCGGCATCGAGGTCGAGCCCGAGTCGGGTCGCCATGTCGATCCACGGCACGACCTCGTAGATGTCCTCGTACGCCGTGTGGCGGCCGCCGGTCCGGATGCTGTGGACCATCTGCTGGAGCCACGTCGTGCCGGACTTGCCGGCCGGCGAGATGATCACGTCCGAAGGTCGTGGCTTGAACGCCTCGTTGTCGGCGTCGCCGTGCTCGAACATCCGGTCCATCATCTCGCGCAGCTCGTCGAAGTTCGTCGCTCGCGCCATGTGCCGGCCTCCCGGTGGTCCCGAGCACGCTAGGCAGGTCGGCGACCGACGTGGTGGGTCAGCGGCTCGGCGGCCGCGGCACCAGCACGGGGGTGTCCGCCTTGTACCGCTGGTAGGCCTCCTCGTCGCCCCAGCGGTCGTCGGCGCGCTGCTCGAGCATCGGGATGCCGCTCACCCTCGTCAGCAGGAGCGTCACGAACACCGGCGAGATCAGCGTGGCCCACTGCCAGCCGGACAGCACGGGCACGGCGATGATCGCGATGCCGGTCCACAGCGTGATCTCCCCGAAGTAGTTGGGGTGACGCGACCACGCCCACAGGCCGACGTCGATGAAGCGGCCCTCGTTCGCCGGGTCCGCCTTGAACGCCGACTTCTGCCGGTCGGCCGCCACCTCGATCGCGAACCCGGCCAGCCAGACGACGATCCCGACGATCCCGACGGCACCGAGGCGTTCACGCGTCGTGCCAGTGATGATCGCGAGTGCTGCGGCGGCGGTCAGCAGGACCCACAGCCCCTGGAGCGTCCACGTCATGAAGAAGCGGAGCCGGTCGGTCTTGATCTCGTCGAAGCGCCCGTCCTTGCCGTCCTTGCGGATCCGCCGGAAGAGGAAGGTGCCCAGGCGCAGCGCCCACACCAGCACCATGCCACCGACGATGGCCGCCCGGGCGTCGAGGTCACCGCTGAGCACCAGCGCGACGACGGTCACCGTGACGTACGTGGTGCTGCCGGTCAGGTCGTAGTACTTCTCGGTCTGCGCGAGCATGGACGGGACGT
>CAYMGL010000204.1:0-5065 GCA_964389945.1 uncultured Actinomycetota bacterium | reverse complement strand
CGGACGGAAGCTCCCACTGAGCGTCGGCTGACACTGGCCGGCACGACAACCAGACACCCCGT
Source organism: uncultured Actinomycetota bacterium (assembly GCA_964389945.1). Lineage (GTDB taxonomy): Bacteria > Actinomycetota > Nitriliruptoria > Nitriliruptorales > Nitriliruptoraceae > JBFGFG01. Next base: position 5,003 of record CAYMGL010000204.1, on the reverse strand, counting down.
CCACGTGGCGGGGTGTCGCCGTCTCAGGCGTCGTCGGGGAGGTCGGGGAGGTAGCGGTCGAGCACCACCTCGGTGGCTTCGGCCGCGAGCGCGCCGAGCGCGAGGCCGGCGATCGTGTCGGTGGCGTGGTGGGCACCGACGTGCAGGCGTGAGGCCGCGACGCCGGTGGCCACGGCCGCGGCGCCGAGGCGCCCGACGGTGCCGAGCTGTCGCCCGATCGTGGTGGCCATCGCGCCCGCGACCGCGGAGTGACCGGACGGCCACGACGAGCCGTGCGGCACCTCGATGAGCAGCTCGGCCACACCCAGCTCGTAGGGCCGCTCGCGGTCCACCAGGTCCTTGGTCAGCTGGGCGACCACCCACGCGATGCTGCCGGTGATGGCGGTGCGCAGACCGAGCCGGACCTCACCCGCGGCCGCGAGCGTGGCGCTGCAGCCCACCAGGCCGTAGACCGAACCGATGTCGGTGAAGGCGCCGACGGCATGGTCGACCGCGGAGCCGCGCGACCGGGCCAGGGCGGCCGTGGCCCGCTGGTCGAGCGTGGGCGGCGCAGCCCGACGGGCGGCTGCCACGGTCGAGGCGATGGCCCCCACCGCGGCCGCACGTCGCAGCACCCGTCGCCACCGCACTCAGGTCGCCTCGGGGTCGTAGGGCGGCGGCCCGGTGACGTCGTCGGGGACCGCGCCCGTCGGTCCGCCGGGGCTCACGGGCTTGCCGGCGTCGCGCAGGGCATCGGCCGGCTCCCGGATGCCCCGCGTGATCTCGTCGCGGACCCCGGCGAGGTCCCCACGGATGGACCGCACCTCCTGCTCGAGGTCACCGAGGTCGGCTGCATCGCGCAGGTCGGCGATGGAGCGTGACGCCTCGGTGCGGAACCGGTTGACGAACTTCGCGGTGTTGCGCGCCAGCTCGGGCAGGCGCTCGGGCCCGAACACGAGCAGCGCCAGCACGGTCACCACGAAGATCTCGGGGAACCCGATGTTGAACACTGGCTGCTCCGCTGCGCGTGGGCACGAGGCTACGGCCTCGTGCCGGTGACGACGGGGCCGGTCCCGTCAGCGTGGCCGCTCCCCCAGCTCGACCTCCAGCTCGACCCGGTCACCCTCGCGCAGGACGACGACCTCGATCGTGTCCCCGGGGTCGTACCGCAGGACGCCCGAGATCACGTCGGTCATCGAGGTGATCGGCTCACCGTCGAGCTCGACGATGACGTCGCCGGACTCGATGCCGCCCTCGGCCGCACCGCTGCCCTCGACGACCTGGTCGACGAGGGCACCGCCGTCCAGCTCGATGCCGAACTCGTCGCGGTAGCGCAGCTCGACCTCGTTGGTCACGTCCAGTCCGGAGATCCCGAGGAACGGGTGGCTGACGAAACCACGGTCGATCAGCTGCTCGGCGGCGACCACGACCGAGCGGGTCGGGATCGCGAACCCGACACCCTGCGAACCGCCGCTGCCGGTGAGGATGGCGGTGTTGATGCCGATCAGCCGCCCGCGCGAGGCGACGAGCGCGCCACCGGAGATGCCGGGGTTGATCGCTGCGTCGGGGTGGAGCAGTGCGGGGATCACGAACGCGCCGCCATCGTCGCCCGGCACCTCGAGATCGCGGTTGAGGGCCGAGACGACGCCGGCCGTCACCGAGGCGTCGAGGCCGAAGGGGCTGCCGATCGCCACGGCGACCTCGCCCACCTCGAGCGGTTGCTCCTGCCGCAGGTTGATCGCCGGGAGCCCCTCCCGGTCGACGCGCAGGACGGCGAGGTCGGTCAGCCGGTCGGTGCCGACGATCTCGGCGGCGGCGCTCGTGCCGTCGGAGAACTGCACCTCCAACGCGTCGGCGTCCTCGACGACGTGGTTGTTGGTCAGCAGGTAGCCGTCGGAGCGGTAGACCACCCCCGACCCCACCCCGGCCCGCACCGGCACGGTGCCGAGGTCGGGGTCCTCGCGGTCCGTCAGGACGTCGATGCGGACCACCGACTGCAGCACGGCCGCGGCGACGGCAGCGACCGTGGTGGTCCCGCCCTCCTGCGGGGCCGACTCGACGACCGGTGCACGCACCGGGTCCTGCTCGGCCGCGCGACCCGCGGCGACCGGCTCGTCGGGCGCGAACAGGTCCAGCCGATCCGCAGCCACGAGTGACGCACCGGCGCCCACGACGCCGCCCAGCAGCGCGGCGACCAGGGCGATCGCGAGCACGCCGCGCCCCCGACCACGACCGCCGCCGTCGCCGTCCGACGCGGGCGGCGTCGCACCCGGCGACGGCGGTGTCGCGTCCATGTCCTGGACGGGCAGGACGCCGTCCGACCGCACGGACACGGTGCGGACCGATGCCGGCCGGCCGAGCCCGGCGTCCTCCCGGGGCGCCTCGCCCGTGGGCCCGGGTCGCAGGGCGCTCGGCGTGGGTCGGACGACCCGGCGCACACGACGGGGCGCAGCATCGGCTGCGCCGTCGACGGCGACGTCGTCGTCAGGCGTCCAGGGCCGACGCCACTCGTCGGTGTCGCGTTGCACGGGAGTCCTTGCTGTTCGGGGCGGGAGGTCAGGTCGCATCGACGGCGCTGCGCAGCCACTGCCACGCGCGCGCGATGCCTCGGGAGATCCTGGAGGGCACATCGTGCCCGACGTGGTCGCCCGGCAGCGAGGCGACGGCGTCCTCGATGACAGCGACGGGGGCGTCGGAGACGACCGTCCAGGTGCGGTCGCCGCCGGTCCAGACCAGTCGGAGCGGCTCGGCACCGGGCCAGGTCCAGACGTGCCGGCCGGCGATCTCGCGGACGGTGGCGTCGGTGAGGCCGCTGGCGTCGAGGCGGCCGTGCTGCTGGTAGACCGACAGGACGGACAGCCCGTCGCCGTACCGCGCGACCGCCATGTCGTCGGTGTGCTCGGCACCGAGCAGTGTGAAGCCCGCACCGAGCGCGGCCGGCACCTCGTAGCCGGCGTCGGCGAGCCCACCGACCGCCATGCCGCCCGACGCCGGCGCAGGTGCGGCGACCGCCGCCGGGGCGCCGAGGTCGACCATCGCGACCGACGTGTACGCCACGACGCGCAGCACCTCGCCGTCGACCCCGCGGGTCTCGCGCCGGACCGGCAGCTGGGTCGCGTCGTCGATGTAGACGACCTCCTCGACGGGGCTGCCCGCGCGCCGCACCAGGTGGACCGGCGTCGCGGGCCCGGTGTCGAGGCCGCGCGGTGGCCCGACCGTGGCGTGCCACCGTTCCAGCACGACGTCGACGTCCAGGCGGGCCCCGACGGCGGACGGCGTCGCGGTGCGGGCGTCGTCGCTCGTGCGGAGCCACCCGGTCATGGCACTGCCGCCGAGCAGCCAGCGGGTGGGGCGCCGCAGCTCGGTCGCGCCCATGGCGTCGACGCGCACCTCGAGGTCGGCGACGCGCGGCCCGGCGGCCGTGAAGCTGACCACCGAGACACGACCGACGTGGGGGTGTTCCAGCGCCTCGGCCGCCGCAGTGAGCAGCGCGCGGGCGTCGCCGGCACCGAGCGGCGCCGGGCTGACGTCGGCCGCCGCAGCCGGGCCGGCTGCCGTCCCGGCGGCGAGCACCGCTGCCGTCGCGACGGCAGCGACGTGCCGCCGCGGGGCGAGGACGGGTCGCATCACCGGCCCCCGCCGTCGAGCTGCACGGGCGTGACCACGGGGCCGCCGTCCACGGACCGGACGTGGTCGACCACCATCTGGTCGACCGGTGGGCGGACCGACCCGGGCTCCCCGCCCAGCACGAACGCGCCGAGCAGGACCGCTGCGACCGCCGCGAGGGCACCGACGGCGAGGCCGAACGAGCGCGGTCCTGCATCGGACGGCACCAGGACCGCCGTCTCGACCATCCACGCCAGTGACGGCGCCACGGGTGGCAACGACCGCAGGGCACGACGGGTCGACCGCAGCTCCTCCAGCTCGCCGCGGCAGTCACCACAGCGCTGGAGGTGACGGGTCACCTCCAGCGCATCCCGCTCGTCGAGCTCGTCGTCGAGGAAGGCCGAAAGACGGTCCCCCTCGTGCCCGAACGCCCCGGCCACGTCATTCCTCCGTCAGTGCGTCACGGAGCATCCTGCGACCACGGTGGATGCGCGAACGGACGGTACCCATGGGCCAGCCCGTGGCCTCGGCGATCTCCTCGTAGGTCATCCCCTGGACGTCACACAGGACCACGGCCGTGCGGAAGGTCTTCGGCAGCTCGGTGATGGCCCGCTCGATGGCGCCGTCGATGCCGTGCCGGTCGACGATCTCCTCGGGGTTGGGGCCATCCTCCATGGAGCCGTGCCAGTCGTCGTCCGGCAGCGGCACCATGCGGAACTTCCGGCGACGCCTGATGCCGTCCAGGAACAGGTTCTTCGTGATCCGGTACAGCCAGCCGTCGAAGGTGCCCGGGCTGTACTTGTCCAGGTTGCGGTAGACGCGGACGAAGACGTCCTGGGCGAGGTCCTCCGCCGCGTGGCGGTCACCCGTGAGGTGGTAGGCCATCGCGTACACCCGCGGCCCGTACTCGCTGGCGACCTCGTCCCACGTGGGGACCGGGTCCGGGTCCTCGTAGCGCGCGGCGAGGGAAGCGGCCCGGTCGGGGGCAGCCGTGTCGGCCGCGGTCGCGGGACCTGCGGTGCGCTGGGACTCGTTGGTGGTCACGGGAACTCCGGTCCGTGGATTGTCGACCGGGCCCTGTGCAACGCTGCAGGTGTGCGGTCTGTTCCGTGTTCGGACCAGCGGCCCGTGCGGGGTGTTGGACGTTCGACGGGGGCGTCGCAGCACCTGGGACGTCGCCACTGACCTGCGGGTTCCCCGGCACCACGCAGTAGGGTCCACGGCACCCGACACAGTGAGTCTGCACGTGGACGACGCCGCTGCGCGCACCGAGGCGCGACGCCTGCTCGCACCCGAGGACGACGCCCTGCTGGCCGCCCGGACCCGCTCCGGCCCGGCCGACGAGGTGCCCTCACCGGAGGTCGGCGCGCTGCTCGCGTGGGCCGCGCGCGGCATCGGGGCCGCGACCGCCGTCGAGG
>CAYMGL010000203.1:0-5077 GCA_964389945.1 uncultured Actinomycetota bacterium | reverse complement strand
CGACCACCCGGAGCACCTCGTCGCCCGCCTTGTGCCCGTGGGTGTCGTTGACCGGTTTGAAGTCGTCGAGGTCGAGGTAGAGCAGGCAGAACGACTCACCCGACCGTTCGGCGACCCTGGTCATCTGTTCGAAGCGGTCGACCAGCCGTCGACGGTTCCCGAGCCCTGTGAGCGGGTCACGGAGCGACAGTTCCTCGACCCGCCATCGTGACCGGACCGCCTGGAAGACGAGGGCGGCGACCGCAGCAGCGCTGAGGACAACCAGGAGCTCACGAACGGCGAGCAGGAGACCGTCGTCACGATCGCCCGTGGTGGCCGCCGTCACCTGCCACGCACCGTCCGGCACCGCGAACGTCAGCGATGCCGTCCCCGGCCCGGCACCGACCACGTCCGGGTCACCGGCGATCGGCACCGGCTCGTCGTCGACGACCTGGACCTGCGCGCTCCAGACGACGGGGAGGTCGTCGGTCTTGCGCTCCACCGCAGCGACCAGGCTGTCGAGGTCCACGACGAGACTGACGACGCCCCAGTACGTCCCGTCGGGGAGGAAGACGGGGGTGCGGTTGATGAGCCCGCGGCCGCCCTGCACCAGGTCGACGGGTCCGGCCAGGACCGTCGACCCGAGTTCGCGCGCCCGTTGCACCGCCGGCCACTGGTCGGGGAGGTCCGCGTAGCGCAGTCCGATCGCGGCCTCGTTCCCCTCCACGGGGTGCACGACGCGCAGGACGTCGTCGGGCGCCAGGCCGATGTTGCGGACGTGCTCGCCCTGGCCGTAGAGGTCCTCCAGCAGCACCCGGAGCCGGTCGCGGTCGCCCAGGTCCGGGTTGGCCACGACGAACGACCGCAGGCCGCGGGCCAGGTTGATGCTGCGATAGATCTCGTCCTCGAAGGCGGCCCGCACCTCCGCGGTGTGGGACACCAGCAGCTGGTCCTCGGCAGCGCGACGGCCGTTGGCGTCGAGCTCGACGACCCACAGCCCGCCCGCGGCCAGCAGGAGGAACAGCGCCACGCTCAGCCCCGACAGCCAGCGTGTCCGTCGTCTGCGCACGGTCGGTCCGACGTCCGGACCATGCACCGTCGTGGCGCCTGCACGTCCCACCGGTCGCCCTCGTCCGAAGTGCTGTGTCGAGGGAGCGACGATACGACACCACCGGCCAGGGGACGTCCCCGCCGCGCAGCGGCCGCGGGTGCGGCCCGCCCCTGTCAGTCCTGGTCGAGCTGGGCCAACAGGGCGGCCGCGTAGGCCTCGACCGGCTCAGCGTGGTGGGGGGCGCCCTCGATCCCCGTGACCGTCGTCACGCAGCGGTAGCCGTCGGCCGACCGCTCGAGGCGGACGAACGTGTCGCCGAGGAGCGCACGCAGCTGTCCCTCGCGTGGCAGCCACACGACCTCGCGCTGCAGCACCGCGTCCAGCGCCCACTCGGTCGTGCCGTTGAAGGCGACGAACCCGCCGGCGGGGCCGTCGTGGACCTCGACGACCATGTCGCTGACGAGGAAGACGTCGTCGTCCATCTCGCGGTCCGCGACGACGAAACGGTCACCGACCGCGGGCTCCCAGACCAGACCTGCTCGTCGCAGACGGGTCGCCGTCTCCAGGGCGAGCAATGGCTCCTCCTCCCGCTCGGGCAACACAGGGCCCAGTCTGCCGTCGGACGCCCGGTCGAACGGCCGACCCGGCTGCACGACGGTCAGGACCGGGCCGCGCCGTCGTCCTCCCTCTCGGCAGGCAGCGCTGCGGCCGCACGGGCGAGCAGCAGGACCCACGGCGCACCGTGGAGGGCGAGGTCGAACACATCGATCGGTGCCCGCAGCGTGCCGTCGACGAGCATGCCGAGCTTCTCGACGACGTGCGGCTCGGGCTGGAACGGTGCCAGCCCGAGCGTCAGGCACAGCGCGACGACGAACCACCAGGGCAGGTCACGGAGCCGTTGTCGCATGCGAGCTCCATCCGATCGCCGTCCCGCGACGGTACGGCGTGGCCGTCCGGAGGTGGCGCCGCGGACAGGCGCCGCCGCGGTCGTGGCTCCGTAGGCTGCGGGCCGGGAGGGCCGGTCCACCCCGCGACGAGTCTGCCGCGGGCCCATGCCACCGGTCCGGGGACGACACATGCAGCGATGGGGTGCCCTCGCCGTTCTCGCCGTCGCCCAGTTCCTGATGGTCCTGGACCAGGCCGTGATGAACGTCTCGATCAGCCAGCTGGTCGAGGACTTCGACACGACCGTGACGGTCATCCAGGCCGTGATCACCCTCTACTCGCTCATCATGGCCGCGCTCATGGTGACCGGCGGGAAGGTCGGCGACCTCCTCGGCAGGCGACGGGCGCTCGGCATCGGACTGGTCATCTACGCCTCTGGCTCCGCCCTGACCGCCGTCGCCTGGTCGGTGCCGGTGCTCGGCCTGGGGTGGTCGGTGCTCGAGGGGATCGGCGCTGCGCTCGTGCTGCCCGCCCTCGTCGCACTGATCGCCGGCAACTACGAGGGTCGCGACCGGACGATCGCCTTCGCCGTGATCGGCGGTGTCGCCGGTGTCGGCATCGCGGTCGGCCCGATCCTCGGCGGGTGGCTGACCACGGACTACACGTGGCGGTTGGTCTTCATCGGCGAGGTGGTGCTGTCGATCGGGATCCTCGCGTCGCTGCGGCTGGTCACCGAGCCGCCCCGGCCCGAACGCACACCACGGCTCGACGCGGTCGGGTCGGTGCTCTCGGCCGTCGGGCTCGGGCTCGTGGTCTTCGGCGTGCTGCAGGCGAGCACGTGGGGCTGGTTGGTCCCCGACGCCTCGCCGGTCACGCCGTTCGGGTTCGCGCTCACCCCGTTCGTGGTCGCCGCTGGCCTGGCCGTCATCGCGGTCTTCGTCTGGTGGCAGCGACGCCGGGTCGACGCGGGCCGCGACCCGTTGGTCCGGCTCGAGCTGCTGCGGGTGCCGGCGCTGCGGGCGGGCCTGCAGACCTTCCTCGCACAGAACCTCGTGCTGCTCGGCGTGTTCTTCAGCATCCCGCTCTACCTCCAGCTCGTCGTCGGCCTGAACGCGCTGGAGACCGGCATCCGGATGCTGCCCGTGTCCATCGCGATGTTCGTGACGTCGTTGTCGGGCTCCGTGCTGGCCACCCGCGCCTCGGCCCGCACGATCGTGCGCACCGGGCTCGGCGTGCTGGTCGTCGCGCTCGGCCTGCTCCTCGGCGCGCTCCAGCCCACGCTGGAGGGCGCCAGCTTCGGCCTGGCGATGGCGGTGCTCGGCGTCGGCATGGGGTTGATCGCGTCGCAGCTCGGCAACGTCGTCCAGTCGGCGGTGGGCCCCGAGGCCCGCAGCGAGGCCGGGGGGCTGCAGTGGACGGCGCAGCAGCTCGGCTCCTCGCTCGGCGTCGCCTTCATCGGCGCGGTCGTGCTGACCGGCCTGAGCGCCACGTTCCTGACCCAGGTCGACCAGGACCCCCGGATCGCCGACGAGGTCGCCGAGCAGGTCTCGGTCCGCGTCGCCGGCGGCATCGACTTCGTCCCCACGGACGTGGTCGCCGAGGCGGCCGAGGAGGCCGGGCTGGATCCCGAGACGCGCACGGCACTGCTGGAGGGCTACGGCAGCGCGCAGCTGCTCGCGCTGAAGGCCGGCCTCCTCGCCGCGATGGCGTTGTCGCTCCTGGCACTCCTGTTCACCCGCCACCTGCCGTCCGCACGAACGCCCGCGCCCACTGCGGACGTGCCGTGACCGGCGCGCGACGACCGATCGCGTTCGTGCTGGGGGGCGGCGGCAGGCTCGGCGCGGCGGAGGTCGGCATGCTCGAGGCGCTGGTCGCGGACGGGATCACACCGGACCTCGTCGTCGGCACCTCCATCGGCGCGATCAACGGCGCCGTCTTCGCCGCGTCCCCGGACGCCGCGGGCGTTGCCCGGATGCGCGAGGTGTGGACCGGGATCGGTGCGTCGGGGATCCTCGAGGACGGCGTCGTCAGTCGGCTGCGGACGGTGGCCACCACGCGCACGGCGCTGCACCGCAGCGAGGAACTGGCGGCCGTCGTGCGTCGCTTCGTGGACGACGGGACCCGCATCGAGGACCTCGCCGTCGACTTCGCCTGCGTCGCCGCGTGCGTCGAGACGGCCGCTGCCCACTGGTTCACCGAGGGTCCCCTGCTGCCGGCACTGCTGGCGTCCTCGGCGGTCCCGGGCCTGTTCGAGCCGTTCGCCGTCGACGGCCGGCACTACCTCGACGGCGGGCTCGTGGACTCGATCCCGGTCCGCAGGGCCGTCGAGGCCGGCGCCCGCACGGTGTACGTCCTCCAGGTCGGTCGGATCGAGCAACCACTGGAGCCGCCGACGAACCTGCTGCGCGTGGCCCTCGTCAGCTTCGAGATCGCCCGTCGGCACGGCTTCACCACGTTCATGCAGGACGTCCCGGACGACGTCGACGTCCACGTGCTGCCGAGCGGCGGGGCCGCGCCGGACCCGAACGACCTCCGGGCCGCACTCGCGTACCGGGACACGGATGGCATGGTCGCCACGATCGACGCGGCGCGGGACGCCAGCCGCGCGTACCTGGCCGAGGTCCGCGGAGGTGCCGCATGAGCGTCCCACCGCGCTGGGTCCGGCGCGTCGTCATCGCCCCGCTGGTCGTCGGCCTGCTCGTCCTCGGCGCCACCGTCGTCCCACTCGCCGTGGTCGTGGCCGCGTTCGCCAGTCGCTACCTCCCGGGACGGCTGCGAGCGCTCGGGCTGCTGTGGGTGGTCCTGGTCTGGGGGCTCCACGAGCTCGTCGGCGTCGTGCTGCTGTTCCTCCTCTGGCTCGGCAGCGGCTTCGGTCGCTGGATGGGCCACCCGTGGTTCCGCGACCGGCACGTCCGCCTGCTGGGGTGGTACGTCTGGGCGATCGTCGGCGCGTGCCAGCGCAACCTCGGACTGCGGCTCGTCACCGAGGAGGCCCCCGGCGAACTCGTCGTGGAGCCGCACCTCCCTCCCCGGCCGACGCTCGTGCTGAGCCGGCACGCCGGCGCCGGTGACTCCTTCCTGCTCGTCCACGAACTCGTGAACACCTTCGCGCGCATGCCCTCGGTGGTGCTCAAGGACACGCTCCAGTGGGTGCCCAGCATC
>CAYMGL010000202.1:0-5157 GCA_964389945.1 uncultured Actinomycetota bacterium | reverse complement strand
GGTCGCTGCCCCGCATCGACTTGATGAAGGCGCTGACGATGTCGTAGTGCTGGTCACCGGCGCGGTCGTAGCGGTAACGGCGTTGCGCGACCGCCACCTGCTCCACGTCGAGCACGCCCTCGCCGTCGTGGGCCGCGGCCGCGACCTCGAGGGTCGTCAGCAGCATGCGCGCGTCGCCCGCGGCGAGGTGGACGAGGTGGTCGCGGGCCTCGTCGGTCAGCTCGAGCGTGCCGCCGAGCCCGTGCGGGGCCGTCAGCGCACGGTCGAGCAGCGCGTGCAGGTCGTCGTCGGTGAGCGCCTCGAGCCGGACCAGCCGGCAGCGTGACAGCAGGGCGTCGTTGAGCTCGAAGAACGGGTTCTCGGTGGTGGCGCCGACCAGCACCACCCACCCGGCCTCGACACCGGGCAGCAGCGCGTCCTGCTGCGCCTTGGTGAAGCGGTGGATCTCGTCGAGGAAGAGCAGGGTCCGGCGGTCGGCGATCTCGAGGCGGGACTGTCCCTCCTCGATGACCCGCCGCACGTCCTTCACGCCGGCGGTCACCGCCGACATGTCGATGCGGTGCGCGTCCAGGGCGTTGGCGACGACGTTGGCGATCGAGGTCTTGCCGGTTCCCGGCGGGCCCCACAGCAGCAGTGACGTCGTCAGCGCGCCCTGTTCCAGCGCAGTCCGCAGCGGCGTGCCCTCCCCCAGCACGGCGCCCTGCCCGACGACCTCGTCGACGCTCTGCGGGCGCATGCGGGCCGCCAACGGCGCGTGGGAGCCCGGCCGCGCCGAGCGGCGCGGCGTGGGCTCGTCGTCGAGGGGGAGCTGACCGGTCATGCCCGTGACGCTATCGGTGCACCACGACCGGCCTACGGTCGCGGTCCCCGTGGACGTGGGAGGACGACGTGGTGGAGCGACGACTGCCTGGTGAGCGACTCGCCGGCGAGATCGCGACGGCGGTGCTGCGCAACATCGACGCCAACGAGATCGCCCGGAACATCGACGTCGACGAGCTCGCAGCGCGGATCGACGTCGAGGCGCTGCTCGCCCGCATCGACCTGGACACGCTGCTGGCACGCATCGACCTGGACCGGTTGGTGGAGCGGCTGGACATCGACGCGATCGTCGCCAGGATCGACGTGGACGCCGTGGCCCGCCGCGTCCCGGTCGAGGAGCTCGTCGGCACCGCCACCATCCAGCGAGCCGTCGACGGCGTCGACCTCGGGCCCGCGCTGCGCCGGGCCGGTCTGGCCGACATCGTCGCGCAGTCCGTCGGTCGGTCGACGCTTGACACGGTCCGCCGTCGCGTCGTGGCGATCGACGCGCTCGGCGAGCGGCTGACCGGCACCGTCCTGCGGCAGGACATCGACCGCTGGCCCTCCGGCCCCACCCAGCTTGTCGGCGACGAGACCGGCCCGCTGGGGGACGTGGACGGCACCCACGACGGTGCGGACGGCTGGAACGTCGCCGGCCACTACGTGGGACCACTCGGCCGTGCGCTGGCCACGGCGACCGACGTGGCCGGGGCGGTCAGCAGCTGGACCCTGGTGACCACGATCGTGCTCACCCTGCTGGCCCGCGGCTTCGGCCTCGACGTGGCCCTCACCGACCCCACCGGCGGGGTCGGCTTCACGATCGGTCTGGCGCTGTGGATCGGTGGCTGGTTCCTGCTGCCGCTGGAGGTGTTCGGGCGGACGCCGGCGATGAGCCTGCTCGGCATGCGCGTGGTCACCCACGACGGGGGCGTCCCCGGCTCGCGTCGCATCCTGCTGCGCTCGGTCGCACAGCTGCCCAGCGTCATGGTGCTCGGCATCGGCTACGTCTGGACGCTGTTCGACCGCCACCGGCGGACCCTGCACGACCGCGTGGCCGGGACCGCGGTGGTCTGGGACTGGGGCGGCCGGCAGGCGACCATCGCCTCGCCCCTCGGCCGGTGGGTCGCGGGCAACGAGGGCCCCACCCCGGGTCGGTCAGCCGGCAGCCCGTAGCTCGACCGCCGCATCGGTGAGGAACGTCCGCGACGTGCGCAACGTCGTCGGCATCGTGCGCGCCAGCAGCTCGACGACCTGGGACAACGGGACCGGGAGCACCTGGTGGGTGCGCTCACGCTCCGCCAGCCACGCCATGTGGTGGCGCAGCACGTCGAGGTCGTCCAGCAGCAGCGCTGCATCCAGCGTCGCGAGCAGGCCGTCGACCTCGGCCTCGTCCTCGGCGCGGAACGGGCCCTGCGTCTGCTGCACCACGGCACGGACGAGCTGCCGGCGCGCCGCGGCGAAGCCCGACCGCTCACCGGTCGGGTCGTGCGTGACGACGGCACGGACGGGCGGACGGCCGGCGGCTCGCCAGGTGGCGAGGGCCGCGTCGGCCTCCGCGGTCGTCGACGCGACCGCGTCCGCACCGAGCCGCGGGCCGACGTCGGCCGTGTGGAACGCCGCCCCACCGGCGACCACCGGCACGCTCACCCGGTGCGCCACGGCCGCCAGCGCGGCAGCCCCGGGCAGGGCCGCGGCCATGGTGCAGCTGAGCAGCAGCGCATCGGGCAGGACCTGGCGCAGGTGCCCCTCCAGCTCGTCGGGCGAGACCGTGATGCCGAGGACGTGGACGTCCCACCCGAGGTCCCGCAACCGCAGCGCGGTCATCCGCGCTGCGCTGGCGTGCCACTCCCCCGTCGCACAGACGAACGTGACCCGCGGCGCGTCCTCGGCGGGTGCCCCCATCGTCGCGCTCGCGGCGCCGAGCAGCTCGTCGACGAGCCCGGTGACCTCGTGCTCCTGGGCGACCGAGTAGGTCCGCGTCTCCCAGCGGCAGCCCACCTCGCGCTGCACGGGCACGAGCAGCTCGTCGACGAGCGCGGTGGCCCCACGCTCGTCGAGCAGGTCCAGCCCGACACGGGTCGCCGCCCACGACCGCTGGCCGTCCACGTGGTCGAGGAACTGACGTGCGAGATCGGTGCTGCTCACCGGTGGACTCCAGACCTGTTGCGTCGCGCAACGGGGCCGACGACCAGCAGCGCACGCCTCAGTCTACGGAACGTCGATGGCAAGCGGACGAATCGGTCATGCAGGGCGACCACGACGAGCGACGAGGACGAGGCCGAGCGCCAGCAGTGCCATCCCGGCCAACGCGCTCACCGTGGGGCGCTCCCCCAGCAGGGCGACACCGAGCACCGCTGCCACGAGTGGCTCGGTGAGGGTCAGGGTCCCGACCGTCGCCGGCGGCACGTCGCGCAGCCCCCGGGCGTACAGCACGTAGCCGGCGCCGACCGTGACCAGGGCGAGCCACGCGACCAGGGCCGCACCGCGCGGCGTCGCCAGCGCCGCACCGTCACCGAGGACGAGCACGAGCAGGCTGGGCACGGCGCCGACGGCGAAGACCCGCGCCATGGCGCCGGTCGGGTGCTGCCCGGCATCGAGGAGGCGGCGCGAGGCGACGGTCAGCACGGCGTAGGACAGACCAGCGCCCAGCGCGAGCAGGACACCGAGGGCGTCGACCTCGTCGGTCCCGCCGGCGCTGCCGAGCACGAGGACGGCACCGACGACCGCGAGGGCCGTCGCGCCCCACCAGCGACCGTCGGGACGGGCACCGTCGGCGAGCCACGCCACCAGACCCGTCAGGACCGGGACCGACCCGATGCCGACGACCGTCCCGACGGCCACGCCGGTCGCGGCGACGCCGGCGAAGAACAGCACCTGGTAGAGCGCGATGCTGGCGCCCGCGACCAGCAGTGCCGGGCTGCCGAGGCTGCCGCGACCGCCGCGCCAGGCGCCCGTCGCCGAGGCGGCGACCGCCAGCACGGCCGCACCGAACACGGTCCGTGCCGCACCGACGGCGGTCGGGGACGCGTTCACGGCTGCGAGGGCCTGCGCCGTGCCCGTGGTGCCCCACGTCGCGGCACCGGCCACGACCGCGAGCGCTGCCGCCCGACGCGTCACGCGGCGCGGGCCTCTGCCCGGGTCCGCAACCGGTCGCTCATCAGGGCGTACTCGCGACGCAGCCGGTCCGCGAAGGGTCGCAACGCGAGCACGCCGGGTCCGTCGAACGTCTCCATGTGCGTGATCCGCGTGCCGTCACCGACGGGCTGGAACTCGAAGAAGTGCTCCAGCCGCAGCAGGCCCGGGATCCTGCCGCCCCACGACAGGACACGGCCGCGCTCGGAGCGCAGGACCACCGCGGGCAGGACCAGGGGCGGCCCGGGGACGACGCTGGCCACGACCGTCACACGCGCACCGGCCTCGGCCGACGTGCCACGGAGGCGGAAGGTCGGCGACCACTGGCGGTGGCTCGAGAAGTCGGCCAGCACGTCCCAGACGACCTCGGGGCTCGCCGCCACGTGGACGTCGTCGGGGTGCACGACCAGCTGCATCGTCAGCCCTTCTGCGGCTGCGCCTGCGGACGCAGCTGGAGTCCGACGTCCTCGAGCGCCTGCGCCTCGTACGCCGCGGGGGCGTCGGTCAGCAGGCAGGCCCCGGACTGCGTCTTGGGGAACGGGATCACGTCGCGGATGTTCGTGGTCCCGGCGAGCAGCATCACGATGCGGTCGAGGCCGAAGGCGATGCCGCCGTGGGGCGGCGCGCCGTACTGGAGGCCGCGGAGCAGGAACCCGAACTTGTCCTCGGCCTCCTCGTCGCTGATGCCGAGGAACCGGAACACCCGCTCCTGCAGGTCGCGCTCGTGGATACGGATCGAACCGCCGCCGAGCTCGTACCCGTTGCAGACCACGTCGTACGCATCCGACAGGGCGTTGCCCGGGTCGTCCTCGAAGCCGTCGACCCCCTCGTCGGTCGGACGGGTGAAGGGGTGGTGGACCGGCGTCCACTTGCCGTGCGCGACGGTCTCGCCCGGGTCCTCCACGGGCTCGAACATCGGCGCGTCGACGATCCAGCAGAAGGCGAACGCGTCACGGTCGACGAGGCCGCGCAGGTCCCCGAGGTGGTTGCGCAGCCCCCCCATGAGCTCGAGGACGAACCGGCGCTCACCGGCGCCGAAGAACACCGCGTCGCCGGGACCGGCACCGGTGGCGTCCTTCACGCCCTGGATCTCCTCGTCGGACATGAACTTCGCCAGCGGGCTGCGCAGCGAGCCGTCGTCCTCGACGACGCCCCACGCGAGGCCCTTGGCACCGCGCTGCTTGGCCCAGTCCTCGAGCCCGTCGAACATCTTGCGCGTCATCTCGC
>CAYMGL010000201.1:0-5175 GCA_964389945.1 uncultured Actinomycetota bacterium | reverse complement strand
AACGCCCTGAGTGAGCTGCAGCAGGAGATCCTCCAGCAGCAGTTCGCCGCGGCAGGCATCGAGATCGAGATCGACAACGTCGACGGCTCCGCCTACTTCGGCGAGGTGCCCTTCTCCGGTCCCGCCCTGGCCTGCGCCAGCGGTGTCCCCAGCGGCGAGACCGCCGGTGAGGGCGACGCCGCGGTCACCTCCGACTGCGACGTCTGGGACATCACCCAGTTCGCCTGGGTCGGCGGGCCGTGGCCGGGCAGCCAGTCGGCGTCCTACCGCTGCGGCTCGGGCAACAACCCGTACGGCTACTGCAACGCGTCCTTCGACGAGCTGTCCGTCGAGTGCGACGGGACCGCCGACGATGCCGCACGTGCTGACTGCTACAACGAGCTCGACACGTACGTGACGACGCTCGGGCCCGACGGCGACGGCCTCTTCATGCTGCCGCTGACCCAGAAGCCGCAGTTCTACGCGTACAGCAACGTCCGCCTCGCCAGGGCGGCCGTCGCACCGGACGCCAACGATGCCGGTCCGCTGGTCAACGTCGTGGACTTCGTCCCCGCCGGCTGACCTGCCCGTCACCAGCCCGTGCCCGCACCCCCGTGGTGCGGGCACGCGGTGTCCGGCCGGCCTAGCCGCTGTCCCGGTCCGACTCGCGGTCCGCCGTCCCGTTCGCCCGGACGCGTCCCACGACGTCCGGCAGCGTGCGCTCCAGCCGTCCGGCGGCCGCCGACTCCAGCAGGCGTCGCCGGAGCCGTTCGCTCGCTGGGGCACGCTGCTGCTCCGGCGAGGGCCACATCCGCTCGAGCTCCGCGTTGAGCTCGGCCCCCAGGATCACGCCGAACGCCAGCAGGTAGAGCCACACCAGCAGGACCAACGGACCCGCGATGACCTGGAACACCTCGCGGCCGATGAACGCCTGCTCGGCGTACGTCCGCAGGCCCGCACTGCTGCCCAGCCAGACACCGACGGCGAGCACGGCCCCCGGCAGGTCGCGGCGGAACGGTGTCCACCACGGGGCCGCCAGGTGGTAGATGCCGGCCACGCCGAGGACGGCCCCGAGGCCGACCCCCAGCCAGTAGACGTACGGCCAGACGTCGGCCACGGCGAGCGGCACGCCCCTGTACTGGACGAGCTCCAGGCCGAGGTCAGGCCCCGCGAGCAGCACGGGCAGGAGGATCGGCACCAGGACGAGGAGTGCGAGCGTCGCGAGCAGCCCGTACAGCCGCTGGGCCCAGCTCGGACGGTCGGCCTCGAGGTCGTAGGCGATCGTGACGGACGTGAGCACGACCCGCACCGCGCGTGAGGCCGAGAACACCGCGACCGCGAACGCCCCCGACAGCACGCCGAGCCGCTCGGCCGCGACGATGTCCTCGAGGAACGGGGTGATGAGCTCGTCGACCGTCGCGCGCGTGAAGACGCGCTCCGAGGCTGCCGAGATCCCGGCCACGAAGGCATCGCTCTGGTCCCCGGGGAGGTAGCCGAGCGCCGCCACCACGGCGAGCAGCAGCGGCGGCAGCGAGAGGATCGCGAAGAACGCGACCTCCGCGGAGAGGCCGACGACACGATCGTCGAGCGCGTCGACCACCGTCCGGACCACGAGCTCGACGGGCCGACGGACCGGGCGGGGCGTCCGGGCGATCAGCCACGCCGCCATGGGGTGGCGCAGCTCGTCGTCTCGCGTCCTGGCCGCGATGGCGCCTCCGACCGCTGTCGGTCGTCGAGGCTACGGGCCCGGCGGGCCCGGGTGGCCGAGGGTTGCGCGCTCAGCCGACCCAGGTGACGTCGCCCCGCAGCAGGCTGTCGCCGGAGTGCGTCGGGTCGCCGTCGCGGGGCTCGACCGACACGTCGAGGACCGGCAGCTCGACCAGGTCGACGGTTGCGGGCACGACGTAGGTGCCGTCGGCCCGCGCCGGACCGAGGCTGACGAGCGCGCCGGTGTCGGGGTCGAGCAGCCACACCTCGTGGAACCCGTCCGTGGGCGGCAGGTCGGTGAGGTCGAGCTGGATCGTGCGACCGTCCGGCCGTTGCTGCAGCGCGGCGGTCGTCGGCTCGACCGTGTCGGCCAGCGGTGCGAGCTGGATCGTCGCGAGCGTCGTGGGTGCCTCGACGACGCTCCGCCCGAGCAGCCCACCGGCCACGACGCCGACGACCAGGGCGACGGCTGCGGCGGCGGCCATCGGCACGAACGGCAGGCGGTCACGCCAGGACGTGCGAGGGCGGGACTCCAGCTCGGACTCGATGCCCGTCCACAGCGTCGCGTCGCGAGCACGGTCGAACCGGCCCAGCTCCTCGCGGCCGCGCCGTGCGAGCTCCGACAGCTCGTGCTGGTCGGGTCGGTCGTCGTACGTCATGACGTCCTCCCGAGGGTCGTGCGGATCGTCTGGAGCCCGC
Source organism: uncultured Actinomycetota bacterium (assembly GCA_964389945.1). Lineage (GTDB taxonomy): Bacteria > Actinomycetota > Nitriliruptoria > Nitriliruptorales > Nitriliruptoraceae > JBFGFG01. Next base: position 2,790 of record CAYMGL010000201.1, on the reverse strand, counting down.
GGCGGTGGCGGGTCTTGACGGTCCCGAGCGGGATGCCGAGGCGGTCGGCGGCCTCGGCCTGGGTGAGCTCCTCGAGCAGCGTGAGCTCGAGGACGGTGCGCTGGTCGTCGGGCAGGTCACGCAGGGTCGACGCGACCATCAGGGCGTCGATCACGTGGTCCTGCTCCGGGGTGGTGACGTCCTCGTCGAGTTCGGGGGACAGTTCCAGGTGCGTGGGGCCACGGCGGCGCAGGTGCTGGCGGGCGACGTTGCGGGTGATGCCCACCAGCCAGCCGGGCACCTCGCCCCGCTCCGGGTCGAAGCCGGTCCGCGACCGCCAGGCGGCGACGTACACCTGCTGGGTGACGTCGTCGGCGTCGTGCCGGCCGACCAGCTGCCGCGCGACGCCGTGGACGAGGTCCGCCCATCGCTCGAAGGCTGCGCCCAGTGCGGCACGGTCACCGGCGACGAGGCCGGCCGCGATGGCCCGCTCGCCCTGCAGCAGCTCGACCGGTCCCCGCCGCGCACGCTCGAGGGGGACGACGGTGTCGTCTGGCTGCTCGCCTCCGATGACAACCTCCAGCGCCGTCATGTCGCGGGCTCCGCCACGACGACCACGTTGGACTCGTAGCTGCGGGCTGCGCGGTCGAAGTCGCCACCGCAGGTGATGAGGACGAGACGGCGCGGCCCATCGCGACGATAGAGGTCGTCGACCGGCAACGAGGCCTTGTCGAAGGTCCGTCGTCCGGTGACGACCCAGGAGCTCTCGACGCCGTCGTCGTCGGTGACGGTCACGACGTCGCCGAGCTCGATCGCACGCAGGTCGAAGAAGGCGCCTCGGCCCTGGACCCGGTCGTCGACGTGGCCGGCCAGCACGGCACTGCCGCCGTCAGCGGACGGGGAGGGGCCGAACTCGTACCAGCCGACCGTGCTGACGTCCTCGGGCACGGTCATCAGGCCGTCGGGGTCGATCCCGACGGGGACGACCACGGCGTCGACGCCGATGCTCGGCAGCTGGATGGTCGTCGGGGCCGCTGGCCGCGCCGCGAGCACGTCCTCGATGCTGCCGGACGAACGCGCGATCGGGGACGGTGCGGCCGTCGGTGACGGCGACGCTGCGGGTGACGGCGACGGTGATGCGGTGGGACTCGGTTCGTCCGTCGTCGGTGCGGTCGCAGCCACCTCGTCGATGCCGAGGTCGCCGATGTCGTCGCCCGTGCGGTCGAGCAGCGTCCACCCGCCGAGCGCCAGGCCAGCCACGACGAGCAGGGCGGCGACGGTGCGTTGCACTGCCTGCTCCTCTGCTCGTGGGCCGGTGTCGGGATGCGCCGTGACGGTGGTCACGGGGCACGCCGGCTCGACGTGCCCCGTGCGTTGGGGTGTGTGGCGTCGGGGGCGGTGCTCCGCGCACCACCCCCGTCGGCCGTCAGACGGACTCGGTCGCGCGGCGGCGCAGGCCGAGGGCCGCACCGGCCAGCACCAGCAGACCAGCAGCGGTCAGCGCGGCGGCACCGTTGTCGGTCGCCAGGCCGGCGGTCCCGGCAGGCACGCCGTCGGGGTTGGAGTGCAGACCGGTGATGCTCTGGACGAGGAGGTCGAAGGTGGAACCGTCCTCGGCGGCCGGGTCACCGATCGCGTAGACGATGGTGTTGGCACCCTCGGCCAGGCCGAAGCCGGCGACGGAGATGACCTCGTCCTCGGTCCCTGCCACGTTCACGGCGACGTCGTAGTCGCCGGCGGGGACGTCGATGACGCCCTCGACCGAGCCGTCACCGTTGGCGTTCGGGACGTCGGGGAAGATGACGTCGCCACCGGCGAGGATGTCGACGTTCGGTGCGGCGGCGGTGTGGCGGACGGTCAGGCGGGCCTCGCCAGCAGCGACCTCCGAGGTGTCGTTCACGAAGACGGTCAGCGTCGGGGCGCCGTCAGCGTTGAGGTGCGCGACGATCGAGGCGTTGAGCCCGTCGGTCACCGCAACCGGGTCGGCGGTTGCGAGGATCGGGTCGGTCGCCTCCGGGTCAGCGCCCGCAGCGTAGATCTCGAGGCTGTAGTCGCCGGCCGGCAGCGAGACGGGGTCGGTCACCGTGCCGGGCGTGAAGCCGGGCAGCAGCGGCTCGCCGTTGGCCCACACGTCGACGGTGGTGCCCGGGATGCCGTGGACGACGGTCACCTGCGCGCCGTGGCTGTCGGCCATGGCGGCGGCCGGCAGTGCCAAGAGGCTCGCGGTCGCGACCGCGGTGAGTGTCTTCTTGAAGCGCACGATGCTCTCCCTCATCTGGGTGTGATGTGTTGCGTGCACCCGTACTTCGTTCTGATCCAAAGGTTTGGATTCATACTTTCGGACGTGGCCCAGTTGGCCGTTCACAGTGGTCATCCCCCCACGGGCCGACCCCAGCGGTGTGCGACCCCACGCACATCTCGGCTACGATTCGCGACCGCGCCGCACACGTGGTGCGATGGAGGCATCGCCTAGTCAGGTCTATGGCGCGGGATTGCTAATCCCGTTGGGTCGTTATCGGCCCTCGAGGGTTCAAATCCCTCTGCCTCCGCGGGCCTGGCCCCACAAGGGCGAGGCACCAAGTGCGCTCGTAGCTCAGCTGGATAGAGCATCTGACTACGGATCAGAAGGTCGGGGGTTCGAATCCCTCCGAGCGCGCCCCACACGACGCCCCCGCTCCTCGAGCGGGGGCGTCGACGTTCCATCGAGACCTCGCTGGGCGCGCCGTGAGGCGTGTCGCCCCGGCACGGGGACGCCTCCTCGTCGTCCGTCGAGCCGGACTGACCGCGTAGTGTCCTCCCTCCGACCGGAGC
>CAYMGL010000200.1:0-5198 GCA_964389945.1 uncultured Actinomycetota bacterium | reverse complement strand
TCTTGAACGTCACCCAGGAGCCGAAGCTCAGGACGCTCACCTTGATCCCGGCCCGTCCGAGCCGGCGGTACTCCATCGTGGTCACGTACGTGTCCTTGGTCGGTTGTGCCCACGACGCTAGGGGCCGCGGCGGCGCACGCCCTGACCGCACGGGCGTAGCCTCGCCGACCCGCGACCGTTGGACGCCCGATGGACCTCTCCCCCGTGGCCTGCCGGGTGCTCGGTGCCCTGGCCGAGAAACGCCTGACGACGCCGGACCAGTACCCGCTGTCGGTCAACGCCCTCCGCAACGCCTGCAACCAGAAGTCGGCACGCGACCCCGTGATGGACCTGTCCGAGTCCGACGTGCAGCAGGGCCTGCGGGAGCTGCGTGACGAGGGCCTCGCCCGGACGTCGCCGGTCCGCGGCCGTGTGTCCAAGCACGAGCACACGCTGGACGTCCAGCTCGACCTCGACGAGCGGGACCAGACGGTGCTCGGCGTCCTCCTGCTGCGTGGTCCGCAGACGGTCGGCGAGATCCGGACACGGACCGACCGCTGGGTGGCGTTCGACGACCTCGACGCCGTCCAGGCCGACCTCGACCGGCTGCGCGACCACCCCTTCCTGCCGCTGGTCGAGGAGCTGCCACGCGAACCCGGTCGGCGCGAGACCCGGTGGCGCCACCTGCTCGGCGACGACGCGGCCCCGGCCCCCCCGCCGGCTGCGGCCACGGCCACGGCGGAACCCGACACCAACACGACGACCCCGACGGCCGGCGCGCTGACCGAGCGGGTCGCGGCACTCGAGGACGAGGTGACGGCCCTGCGCGAGGAACTGGCAGAACTGCGCGACCGGGTCGCGCCGATCGTCGAGGAGCTGTCGTGAGCTGGGTGCTGCTCGGCAACGACGACGGGGTCGACAGCCCCGCCCTGCTGCCGTTCGCCAGGGCGCTCGAGACGGCGCTGGACCTGCCGGTGCGGATCAGCGTCCCGGCGTTCGAACGGTCCTGGTCCGGCAAGGCGGTCACACGGCACGGGCAGGTCCGGGCCGAGGTCGTGCAGCGCGAGGGCCGTGACATCGTCGCCGTCGACGGCACCCCGGCCGACGCCATCCAGCTGGGCCTGTACGGGCTGTTCGCCGAGGAGTTCCTGGCCGCGCCGCCGCGGGCGGTCATCACCGGGATCAACATCGGCTACAACAGCGGGACGGCCTTCCTCGCATCGTCCGGCACCGTCTGGGCCGCGGCCGAGGCAGCCTTCGCCGGGCTGCCGACCGTGGCCGTGTCGACCGGCCCGGCGGCGGACAGTGGCAACTTCCTCGACTGGCGCCACGAGGCGAAGCAGGACGACGCCGCGCCGACCTGGGCCAGGCTCGCCGAGGTCAGCGCCGCGACGGTCCGACACGTCGGCAGCACCGACCTGCTCGACCACTGCGACCTCGTCAGCGTGAACCTGCCGTGGACGGCCGACCGCGACAGCCCACGCCGCGTGACCGACCTGACGCCGCTCGCGTACGGGCCGCTGTTCGACCCTGTCGACGACTGGACGTGGTCGTTCACGACGGACCTGGACATCCACGTCGGCGGCGTCGAGGGCACCGGCGACCTCGCCGTGCTCGCCGAGGGCGGCGTCTCGATCACGCCGGTCGTCCTGCCGCGCGGGGCCGCCGTCCCGGAGCACACCCGCGCCGCGGTCGAGGCGACCGGCTAGTCACGCGTCCGCAGGTGGCGGGTCAGCCCGAGGTCGGCCCGTCGGGTCCGCCAGTCGCCCGCGGCGGGCGTCGCACCGGGGCTCGTGGCGTCCTGCGCCCCGCACGCCCAGCAGAGCCACCGGCGCACGATCCCCGTCGGCGTCGTCATGTCGCCGCGGCCGCTGTCCTCGAGGAGGTTGGTCGGGACGGGCACGAGCTCGCGGCCGCCACACGCCGTGCACCGCGGCGTCAGGTCGCGGTCGAAGGCGGTGTCGCACGACAGGCACGTCACGACGACGGTGTCGTCGTGCCGCTCGCCGCGGAGGGCCTCGTCCTCGCCGCACGCCGGGCAGACGATCTCCGGCACCGCGCACCCTCCCGGCCGCTCGACGCGACCATACGTGGTTCAGTCGTGCCCACAGCGGCCACGGGAGACCCACATGACCGACCTGCCATCCGACGCGCTCGTCCTGGTGACCGGCGCCAACGGCTTCGTCGGTGGTCGGGTGTGCCGCCACCTCACCGGCCGGGGGGTCGCCGTGCGCGCCCTGGTGCGCCGCGAGGACGCCGACCTGTCCGAGGCCGGCCCGGTGGACGTGGCCGTCGCGACGCTCGACGACCGCGCCGGCCTGGCCGACGCGCTGGGCGGGGTCACACACGTCGTGCACTGCGCCGCCGTCGCAGGACCGGACCTCGAGGTCGCCACCGCGGTCAACGTGGCCGGGACACGCAGCATCATGGAGGCCGCCGCCGCGGCCGGCGTTGACCGGGTCGTGCACGTGTCCACCACCTCGGTCGTCCACGAGGACGCGACGGTGGCCTCGCCGTCCAGCCGTCTCGTGGACGACGACGCCGGCCCCTACTCGGTCACCAAGCGGGACGCCGAGCAGGTGGCCGCCGATGTCGCCGCCGCCGCCGACCTCGACGTCGTCGTCCTGCGCCCACCGGCCGTGCTCGGCTGGGCACCGACGTCGACGTGGGGCCAGAAGGTCCCGGCGTGGACCGCCGCCGGCGAGCTGCCGTTCGAGCCCGACCGACGCGCCCACCTCGGCTGGGTGCACGTCGACGACTTCGCGGCCGCCGTCGAGCGGGCGCTCACCGCGGACGCCGCCGTCGGGCGGACCTACGTCGTCGCCACCGGCCACGTGACCTGGGGCGACTTCCTCGACGAGATCGTCAGCTGGTTCGACGACGCCCCCGACCCGTTCGTCACGGCGGACGAGCCGCCGATCGAGCGGGTCTGGGACGCGTCGGCGGCCCGCGAGGACCTCGGCTGGGAGCCGGCCACGGACTTCGCCGCGGCGATGGCCGAGGCCGAGGAGCACCACCGGTGAGCGGTTCGGGGTCGCCGGCGGGGCGAGCTGGAGGCGATGTGGCCGAGCGCAGCGCGGTGGCGCGGGCAGGCACACGCCTGCTCCTGGTCCTCGTCGTCCTGCTCCTGCTGGCCGTGCTCGGTGTCGGTTGGTACTTCGCCGGGCAGTTGACGACCACGCCGACCGTACGACCGTTCGACCCCGACAACGAGCTCCTGTCGGTGGACCTCGACAACAGCACGGTCGTGCTGGAGGACCAGGGGTACGCCGCGATCGACGGGTCGTGGGGCCTCCAGCTGCCCGACGACCGGCACGTCGTGCTGATCGAGCAGGTCGGCCGCGTGGCGGGCGGCATCGAGTGGGGCTGGACGGACCTCGTCGGCCAGCCGCCGCCGCGCACCGGGGAGGACGTCCGGGTCGACGAGTTCGTCGTCGTCGGCACGCCCGGCGCCGTCGAGCTGGCCTTCGAGGACGTCACGGTCGACGGGCCGCTGGGCCCGCTGCCGTCGTGGTGGGTCCCTGCCGCCGAGCCGGTGGGGACGGTGGTGTTCGTCCACGGTCGTGGCGCGACGCGCGAGGAGGCCCTGCGCTTCCTGCCCACGCTGGTCGATGCCGGCTGGAACGTGCTGGTGCCGACCTACCGCGGCGACGAGGGCGCCCCGGCGTGGCCCGACGGGCGCGTCCGCTACGGCGCCACCGAGTGGGCCGACGTCGCAGCCGCGGTCGAGTACGCCGCGGAACGCCGCCCCGACGACCCGATCGTCCCGTTCGGCGTGTCGATGGGCGGCGCGCTCGTCGCCCAGTACCTCGACAACGCCCAGCAGGCGGACGGTGGTGCGTCCGACCGCATTCCCGGCGTCGTGCTGGACTCGCCGATCCTGTCGCTGGACGCCCTCCTGGACCTCCAGGCCGGACTGAACGGGATCCCGGAGGCCGCCGAGCCGCTCCTGCTGCCGGTCGTGAAGCTGTTCGCCGACCTGCGGGTCGAGGGCTTCGACAGCGAGGCGCTCGAGCAGACCGCCGACGACGGCACGTTCGACGTCCCCACGCTGCTCTTCCACGGGGACGCCGACGACTTCGTCCCGGTGGGGCCGTCGGCCGAGCTGGCGGCCAACGACCCTGACGTCATGCACGTGAACGTCGCGGAGGCCGGCCACGTCCGCACCTGGAACACCGACCCGGCGCTGTACGCCGAGACCCTGACCACGTTCCTCGACGACCTGGCCAACACGTGACGCGGCCGACCGCCCCGACCGGCTACCGCCGCATCGTCGGGCTGTTCCGCGGCCACCGCGGTCGGGTCGCGGCGGTCGTCGTGCTCGTGCTGGTGACCTCCGCCCTCGGCGTCGTCAACCCGCTGCTCATCCAGCAGCTCTTCGACACCGCGCTGTTCGTCGAGGGTGGTCCCGACGTCGAGCGCTCGTTGGTGCTGCTGGGCTGGATGGTCGGCATCCCGCTCGTCAGCGGCGTGCTCGGCCTCGCGCAGACCTACCTCGCCACCGACGTCGGCCAGAAGGTGATGCGTGAGCTGCGCGACGGGCTGTACGCCCACCTGCGCGAGCTCCCGCTGTCGTTCTTCACCGGCACCCGCACCGGCGAGATCCAGTCGCGCCTCTCCAACGACGTGACCGCCGTCTCGGGCGTGGTGACGAACACGGCGTCGACCGTGCTGTCGACGGTCGTGACCGTGCTGTCGGCGATCGTGGCCATGCTCTTCCTGAGCGTGCCGCTGACGGTGCTGTCGGTCGCGATCCTGCCGGTCTTCATCCTGCTGGCCCGCCGCGTGGGCGAGCGTCGCCGCCGCGTCGCCAAGCAGGCACAGGAGTCGACGGCCGCGATGACCGCGATCACCGAGGAGACGCTCTCGGTCAGCGGCGTCCTGCTGAGCAAGGTCTTCGGCCGCCAGGCCGACGAGACCGCCCGCTTCCGCGAGGAGTCGGCCAGGCTGGCCGACACCGCCCTGCGGCGCGAGATGATCGGCAACGTGTTCTTCACGCTGGTCCGGACGTTCTTCACGCTGGCACCGGTGTTCGTCTACGGCGCCGCGCTGTGGGTCGCGACGCGTGCGTCGGGGGCCGAGATCACGGCCGGCACGGTGGTGGCGTTCACCACGCTGCAGTCGCGGATCTTCTTCCCGACGGTCCAGCTGTTCCAGGTGGCCGTCGAGCTGCGCACCTCGCTGGCGATGTTCGACCGGATCTTCGAGTACCTCGACGT
>CAYMGL010000199.1:0-5220 GCA_964389945.1 uncultured Actinomycetota bacterium | reverse complement strand
ATGGTCTGGTGCGGGAAGAGCCCGATCTGCTGGATCACGTAGCCGATCTTGCGCCGCAGCTGGTCGGGGTCGCGGTCCGTCACGTCCTCGCCGTCCAGGACGATGCGGCCGCTGGTCGGCTCGATGAGGCGGTTGACCATCTTCATCGTTGTCGTCTTGCCGCAGCCCGAGGGCCCCACGAGCACGACGATCTCGCCGCGGGGGATGGTCATCGAGACGCGGTCCACCGCCGGCTCGTCCATGCCGGGGAATGTCTTGGTGAGCTCGTCGAGCTCGATCATGGTGTCGGTCACTGGAGGCCCTCCGAGACGGTGAGTCGCTCGACCCCGCGGTACGCGAGGTCGAAGAGCAGTGCCAGCAGCAGGACGCCGAGCGTCCCACCGAGGATCGCGTTGAGCGCCCCCGGCGAGCCGATGCGGCGGATGCCCTGGCTGAAGATCTCGTTGCCGAGACCGGGGCCGCCGATGAGGGCGGCGATCGGGGCGATCCCGACGATCAGCTGGGTCGAGACCCGGATCCCGGCCAGGATCACCGGCCAGGCGTTCGGCAGCTCGATGCGCCAGAGCCGCTGGCGCCCGGACATGCCCATGCCCCTGGCTGACTCGACGACCGCCTGGTCCACCGACGTCAGGCCGGCGAGCGTGTTGCGGGTGATCGGCAGCAGCGAGTAGATCACCAGCGCGACGATGACCGGCGGCGAGCCGATCCCGACGATCGGGATCATCAGGCCGAACAGCGCCAGCGACGGGATCGTGAGGAACGTCGACGTCGTGTTCATGATCGCGGCGCGCAGGCCTCGACGTCGGTGGGCGACGATGCCGAGGACGACGCCCAGGACGGTGCCGATCAGGATCGGCACGATCACGAGGACGACGTGCTCCAGGGTCAGCTCGAGGAGCACCTCGCGGGTGAACGAGTCGCCGAGGTAATCGGTGAAGAACGAGATCGCACGCTCCGCTCGTCGCATGTCGGACAGGAGAACCGGATGCCGTCGTCGCGCACGGCGGCGAGCGGATCATCGACGTCCTGGGGGTGAGCAGCGCCCCGTTGGTGTGCCACGGACGGGCGCCGGCGGCCGTCGAGTCCGCTCGTTACATAATTCACCCTAGCGGCCGCAGTCGACGACGCGGCGTAGAGACGCACCGGATGGGTGGGCGTGGCGTCATGTTCTCGCCGCGACGACCGCGGCCTACGCTGCGCCCCGCCCGCCCCGGTAGCCCAATCGGCAGAGGCAGACGACTCAAAATCGTTCCAGTGTGGGTTCGAGTCCCACCCGGGGTACGCAGTACCGTGCGCACACCACCGCTCGACGTCACGACCACCAGCCGGAGGACAGCCGACGAGTCCGCTGCGCGAACGCGATCGCATCAGTGATCGCCTCACCCGCCTCTCGGACCGCCTCACGCGGCTCCGCGGGGAGGCACGGGTGCTCGCGGAGCAGGTGGACCACCTGTCGGCCACCGCCGACGACGCCCGCACGCGGCAGGTCGTCGCCAACAACCCCGTCACCGACCGGGAGTGGCACGCCGCCGAGCGCGACCTCACCAACCACCGCCGTCTGCTCGACGAGACCCGCGACCGGATCTCCCAGCTGGAGTCCGAGCGCGACACCCTGCTCGAGCGTCTGTTCGACCTGGAGGACGACACGTGAACGACGCCGCCACCGATGCGCCGCCGACCCGCGTCCTCATCGCCGAGGACGAGGCCCTGATCCGCCTCGACCTCAAGGAGATGCTGGTCGAGGAGGGCTTCGACGTGGTCGCCGAGGTCGCCGACGGCGCGTCCGCGGTGCGGCTGACCCGTGAGCTGCGGCCGGACCTGGTCATCCTCGACGTCAAGATGCCCGTCATGGACGGCATCGCCGCGGCCGAGCAGATCGCCAACGAGCGGCTCGCCGCGATCCTCATGCTGACCGCGTTCTCGCAGCGCGAGCTGGTCGAGAAGGCGCGTCGAGCCGGCGCCATGGCGTACCTGGTCAAGCCGTTCCAGAAGCACGACCTGCTCCCCGCCGTCGAGATCGCGGCCGACCGCTTCCGCGAGCTGTCGGGACTCGAGCGGGAGGTCGACGACCTGCAGGGCCGCCTGGAGGCCCGCAAGGTCGTGGAGCAGGCGAAGGGCTGGCTCCAGGACAACGAGGACCTGACCGAGTCCGAGGCGTTCCGGTTCATCCAGAAGCAGGCGATGGAGCAGCGCCTCACGATGCGCCAGGTCGCCGAGCAGGTCCTCGAGCGCTCCGAGGACCAGTGACGCGCATCGCCCGCTGTGTGGTCGCCCTGGTGCTGCTGGCCGGGTGCAGTCCCGACGAGCCCGCAGCACCGGCGGCCTCCGGGGCGCCCGCCTCACCCGCACTGGAGACGCTCGAGGCAGGCACGCTGACGGCGTGCATCGCGCCGGGTCCGGCCACGGCCGAGCAGACCGACGCCGGTCTGGAGGGCTACGACGTGGCCGTGCTGCGCGAGGTCGCAGCGGAGCTGCAGCTGGACCTCGAGGTCGTCACGACGTCGTTCGACGAGGTGGTCTCCGGCGTCGCGCTCAACGGGGGTCGGTGCGACGTGGCCGCGGCCGCGGTCGTCGACGGGCCGGCGCTGGACGCCGTGGTGACGCCCAGCGCGCCGTACCGCACCGTCGACCGGCTGGTCGTGGCCACCGGCACGGGTGGGAGCGTCGAGCCGGCGGAGCTCACCGGCACGGTCGGGGTGGAGGAGGGCTCGGCCGCCACCGACGTGCTCGCGCAGCTGACGGCCGCCGAGGTGGTGACCTACCCGAGCCGGATCGACCTCGGGCGCGCACTGGAGCAGGGGGTCGTGGCCGCGGCACTGGTCACCGTCGCGGACCGCGCGGCCCTGCAGGAGCAGCTCGGCGCACCGCTGGCGGTCGCGGCCGTGGTCCCGACCGAGGACGAGACCGTCCTGCTGCTCCCGCTCGACGGCGACGAGGAGCTGCTCGCGGCCGTCGACGCCGCACTCGACACGCTGCGCGCGGACGGCCGTCTGGGCGAGCTCGGCGCGACCTGGCTGGGCGCCTGACCATCGGCCCCGTGACGTGCGCTGGGTGCGCGAGAGGAGGGGCTCCTACGAGCGGTGTCGTAGACATGGGGGTTGCGCGACCCGTGCTCCCGCCGGGTGGCGACGAGAACAACCCCCAACCACGAGAGAGTTCAAACCCATGCGTTTGACCAAGAGCCTGCGGATGGCGGCGGTCGTGACCGGCCTCGCCCTGGCCATGACCGCCTGTGCCGGTGACGACGAGCCGGCCGCCGAGGAGACCACCGAGGACGCCTCGGCCTCCGGGACCGAGGACGAGGAGATGGACGACGAGTCCACGGACGACGAGGGCGCCACCGGCGACCTGACGCTCGTCACCGAGGGCACGCTGACCGTCTGCTCCGAGGTCCCCTACGCCCCGTTCGAGGTCGAGGACGCCGACGCGCCGTCCGGCTACTCGGGCTTCGACATCGACCTCATGCAGGCGATCTCCGACGAGCTCGGCCTCGAGCTGGCCGTCATCAACGCCACGTTCGACTCGCTGACCTCGGGCGCGGCCTTCGCGGCCAACACCTGTGACGTCGCGGCCACCGCGATGACGATCACCGACGAGCGCGACGAGAACATCGACTTCTCGGACGGCTACTACAACGCCGCCCAGTCGCTGGCCGTCCCGACCGACTCCGACATCACCACCCTCGCCGACGTCGAGGGCAACCTCGGTGTCCAGACCGGGACGACCGGACAGGCCTACGCCGAGGAGAACGCTCCCGAGGGCGCGACCCTCGTCGAGTTCGACTCGGGCGCCGACCTCTTCCTCGCGCTGACCGCCGGTGAGATCGTCGGGATCCTCCAGGACCTCCCGGTGAACGTCGAGCGGGCCCAGGCCAACGGTGACATCCAGGTCGTCGAGACCTACGAGACCGACGAGAACTACGGCTTCGCGTTCCCCGAGGACGGTGCCGAGGCGCTCCAGGAGGCCATCAACGGCGCGCTGCAGACGCTGCGCGACAACGGCACCTACGACGAGATCTACAACGAGTACTTCGAGGCCTGAGGTACACGCCGCGGTCATCCGGCCGCGGAAGAACACCCCGGAGGGACCCTGCGCCAGTAGGGTCCCTCCTGGTGTAGGACCCCCGACGACGACAGAGCGGAGCCCCCGTGACGCCTCGGCAACGACGGGAGCTGCGGCGACGGGTGCTCTACGCGGTCCTCATCGTCGGGGCCATCGCGGTGGCGCTCGTCATCGACTGGGGACAGCTGCAGGAGACGTTCTTCAACCCCGAGATCGCGGCGGAGATGTTCCCCGACGTGGTCACGATCGCGGTCAAGAACACCGTGGTCTACACGATCCTCTCGTTCGCCTTCGGGCTCGTGCTGGGGTTGCTGCTCGCACTGATGAAGATGTCGACCATCGGTCCCTACCGCTGGATCGCGAACGTCTACATCGAGCTGTTCCGCGGCCTGCCGGCGCTGGTGACCCTGATCCTGGTCGGCTTCGCACTGCCCATCGCACTGGGGGTCAACATCCCCGGTGGGACGCTCGGCAAGGCGACCGTGGGCCTCGGGCTGGTGGCTGCGGCCTACATGGCCGAGACCATCCGGGCCGGGATCCAGGCGGTGCCCAAGGGGCAGATGGAGGCGGCACGCTCGCTGGGCATGAGCCAGGGGCGGGCGATGGCGTCGATCATCATCCCGCAGGCGTTCCGCATCATCATCCCGCCACTGACCAACGAGCTCGTCCTGCTGATCAAGGACACCTCGCTGGTCTTCGTGCTCGGGTCGACGCCCGTGTCCAAGGAGCTGACGAAGTTCGGTCGTGACCTGCTCCTCGAGCGCGCGAACGGCACGCCGCTGACCGTGATCGCGCTGCTCTACCTCGCGATCACCCTGCCGCTGACGCGACTGGTGGCGCAGCTCGAGAAGCGCCAGTCGCGCGCACGATGACACAGGAGACGAGCATGAGTCAGCAGGGTGCGAACGGTGTCCCGGCGATCGACGTGCAGCAGCTGCACAAGCACTTCGGCGAGGGCGAGGACCGCCTGCACGTGCTGAAGGGCATCGACTTCCACGTCGACGACGCGGAGGTGGTGTGCGTCATCGGACCGTCGGGCTCGGGCAAGTCGACGTTGCTGCGCTGCGTCAACCGGTTGGAGGAGCCCACCGGTGGCCGGATCCTGATCGAGGGCGAGGACATCACCGACCCCGACGCCGACGTCGACGCCATCCGGAC
>CAYMGL010000198.1:0-5274 GCA_964389945.1 uncultured Actinomycetota bacterium | reverse complement strand
CGTTCGGGACCGGTCCGCGCGCCTGAGGCGGGCGGGTGCGGCTCAGGCCGTCGGCCCACCGTGGCCGCACGGGTCGAGCGGCTCGCGGTCCTCGGTGACGCGGTCGAGCTCGGCCTGCGACAGCGGTCGGCTCACGATGGCGCACGCCTCGGCGACCCATGCCTCCGCCGTCACCGGGACCCGGAAGACGCCGGTGGGCATGGTGTGCAGGATCGCGTCGCCCTCGTCCGCCGCCGCGAAGAGGTTGCCGCCGAACCCGGCGGTGACGACCACGGGTCCCACGAGCGTCTGCGTCTCGGTGTCCCACACGAGGGTCTGACCGTCGTAGTGCCGGGTCACGAGCGTGCCCTCGGTCGTGAACTCGATGTGCCCCGGCGGGCTCGTCGCGTCGGCCAGCAGGCCCACCCGCTCGAGGTCGCGGTCCAGCAGCTCGATGACGGGCGAGGTTGCGTCGGCGACGGCCACCAGCGACCGGTCCGGCGAGATCGCGAAGCGGCTCCAGCCAGCTCGCTCGGCGAGCGGGCGCCGTGGCCCGATCTGCTCGCCGTCCATCGACAGCAGGCCGATCTGGCCGTCCCGATGGGTCACCACGACGTGGTCGTCGTCGAGCACCCGCGCCATGACCGGTTCGGTCGGCGGATCGCCGTCGTGCTCGTGCGCGAGCACGAGCGCTCCCGTGGTCGCGTCGAACACGAGCACCCACGCCCGCTCGACGGTGCCGAGGTAGGCCGACGAGCTCGTGACCATCGCCGCGTAGCCCGCGTCGAGGCGCGGCGCCGAGAAGGTCGTGGGCGGGAAGGTCGGGACGACGTCCGGCAGCGGGACCCGGTCGGTGACCTCCGTGCGGTGACCGAGCTCGACCACCCGCTGGACGAGGTCGATGTGCAGCCACCGGCCCCCGTCCACCGGCGTGGCGGTGTGGAAGTAGTACCCCTCGTCGGCGAGGCCGCTCGCCTCGATGCCCTCCTCGGGCAGCTCGAAGAGCACCCGCTCCTCGCCGGTCTCCAGGTCGACCCACACGAGTCGGTCGGTGAAGTAGTTCAGGGCCCCCGATCCGTCGTGCGCCAGGTGCAGGCCCTCGCCCACCGGCGTCGCATCGCTGATCCGCTCGCCGGTCGTCAGGCGGCCGAGGTCGACCAGGTGGGCGGCGTCGCGACCGAGCCAGCGCAGCGTGCCGTCCGCGCCCCACGCCGGCCGTCCCACGCCCGTGTCGAGGACGACGGGTGGGCCGAGGTTGGTCAGCTCCGGCAGGGCCAGCACCTCGACGCCCGCCGACGTGGGGATGGCCACCACGCCGCCGTCCGGGGCCACGGCTGGGGGCGCGACCGGGACGCCTTCGAGGTCGACGGTGCGCAGTGGTCCGGGGTCGACGAGATCGGTCGCGTACAGGTCCAGCTCGGACGCCGCGAGGACGACGCCGGCCGCGCCGGCCGCCACCACCCACCACAGCTCGTCGGGCGCTGCACCGCTCGTGGCGAGGGTGCCGTCGGGCTGTGTCACCACGACCACGTCGTCGGTCGTCACGGCGGCGAACGTGGTTCCGCGCTCGTCGTACGCGGCAGCGGTCACGCCCTGGACGTCGAGGGCCTCGAGCAGCTCGAGGTCGGGGAGCGTGACCCGCTCGAGGCCGCCCTCGGACGTCATGAGCAGCGCCTCGTCGCCGGTGGGTGACATCGCCGCGTTCGCCCACTGGCGGAAGGTCGGACCCCACCCGTCGCGCTCGGCCAGCACGTCGCCAGTGGCCACGTCCAGCGTCCGGACCACCGCTGTCTCCATGTCGCCGGCGATGACCCACCGGCCCTGCGGGTCGACCGTCGGGCAGGCCCAGAAGCCGGTGAGTGGCACGGTCGCGATCTCGTTCAGGGCGGCATCGCGGACGAGGGCGACGCCGGGGCCGTCCTGCGCCGGCACCGACGTGATGGTCACCTCCCCGATCGGCGGCGCCGAGCGGCATCCCTGGCCCTCGACGGCGTCACTGATGATGCGCGTCACCCGCGGGTCCGTCGCAAGGACCGTGCCCAGGGCAGCCGTGGAGTCGGGGTCGGGGTCGACGGCATACGCCTCGAGCGCGTACAGGACGGCCAGCTCGAGGTCGTCGCCGGCCGCGAGGCGAGCAGCCGCCGCGAGCGCGTCCGCCTGGGCGACCGTGGCGGCCTCCTGGGCCTGGGCGGCGATGCGCTCCTCGGCACGGCGCGCATCGCGCTCGTTGCGCTGGGCGGTCACGGCGAGCCCGCTCGCCACGAGGGCGCCGACGAGGCCGATGGCGAGCCCGCCGGTCAGCACCCGGAGCCGCCGGACCGTCCGTCGGTTCCGTTCCTCGTCCCGGGCTCGGCGGCGCCGGCTCGCGTCGACGAAGGCCTGCTCGGTGGCCGACAGCTCGTCGCGGTGACGGGCTGCGAACTCGAGCGCGACGTCGAGCCGTGCGCCCCGGTAGAGGTCGCCTTCGTCGCGGCCGCGTTCGACCCAGTCGCTCGCGGCGACGGTGAGGTGGCCGAGGAGGCGGACGTCGTCCACCTCCTCCTCGATCCACGCGACGAGGCGTGGCCAGGCCCGGAACAGCGCCTCGTGGCTCACCTCGACGGTCGGTTCGCGGCTGGCCTCGTCGTGGTCGAAGCGCAGCAGTCGCGCAGCACCGAAGGCGGCGATCACCGTCTCGTCGACGGCGGTCAGCTCGCTGCGGGTCGCGCGACGGCGCGTGGGTGGACCGTCGTCGTGCGGCACCACCAGCCGGCGGAACAGTGCCCTGGCGGCCAGCCGCCCGTCGGCGTCGAGCGCCGCGTGGACCTCCTCGGCGCGCTGGGCCAGCACGCCCTCGATGCCGCCGAGGCGGCGGTAGGCCGCCAGGGTCATCGTCCCGTCCTCGGCTGCCTCGAAGACCTCGGTCAGCGCGAACTGGACCATCGGCAGCGAACCCGTCGAGCGGACGCCCTCGGCCGTGACGGCCGTCGCGAACTCGGGCTCCACCGCGACGCCGGCGACCTCGGCGGGGCCCACGATCGCCTCGTAGAGCTCCTCGGCGGACAGCGACCGCGTGAGCACGGTCCGTCGCTGCACGAGTGGGCCGGCGGTCTCGTCCTCCAGGACCCGGTCGAGGAAGTCGGCGCGCACCGTCGCGACGACCTGCAGGCGACGCTGTGGGTGGTCGAGCGCGCGCACGAGGACCTCGAGGAAGGCCCTGCGCTCGTCCCGTGGGGTGAGCGTCCACAGCTCCTCGAACTGGTCGACCACGAGCACGGCGTCGCCGGTGGCCGTCGGCAGCGCGTCGTGCAGCAGTCCGGTCAGCTGGTCCGGACCCGAGGCCAGCCGGTCGGCGACGTCACCCAGGTCCGTCGCCGCGATGCGTGCCAGTGCCACCGCCAGCTCGTCCAGCGGTGCGGTCCCCGGGTGCATCGTGGTCACGTACGCACCGGTCGCCCGCAGGCGGGGGAGCACGCCGGCCCGTACCACCGACGACTTGCCCGACCCGGACGGACCGGTGACGGCGACGAACGGCTGGCGCGCGAGGCGGCCCACGATCTCGTCGACGAGGTCGTCCCGTCCGAAGAACACCGCGGCATCCGTCTCACGGAACGCCGCGAGACCCCGGTAGGGGTTCGGTCCGGGGCTCGTGGGCCGTGCCGGACCGGGTGCGGCGCCCCCCGCCCCGGCACGGAGGACCGGTGCCAGCTGCTCGAGCAGTCCGGCGGTCGTGGTGACGCGGTCGTCCGCGTCGTCGCGCGCCGCCTCGGCCAGTGCGACCACCTCCGGGTCGACGGTCGGCTCGCGGGTGTCCGGGTGGCGTGCCTCGGTGCCGGCCGGCACCGAGGCACGGAGGACCTCGAGGACGAGGGCGGCGAGCCCGGTGAGGTCCCGACGACGAGCGTCCTCGGGTTCGACCAGCGGGAACCCTGCGAGGTACGCGGCTCCCTCCTCGTCGAGCACGACGGCCGCCGGCGTGATCGCGCCGTGGCCGACGCCACGCTCGTGCGCGGCGACGACGGCGGCGCCGACCTGCGCCACGATGGCCCTCGCCGCGTGCTCGTCCAGCGGGCCCCGCGCGATGCGCTGGGCGAGTGTCCCACCGTGGACGAAGCGGGTGACCAGGTACGCGCCGCCCGGTTCCCGCCAGTAGTCGTAGAGGGGGACGACGTGGGGGTGCTCGACGGCTGCCCACTGCTGCGCGCGGGCCTCGAACGTGCGCACGACCTCGGGGTCGTCGGCGAGCGACGCGGGGACGACCGTGATCGCCACCTGCCGTCCGATGGACGGCTGTTCCGCGCGGTGCACGAGCCCGAGCGCCGTCTCGGCGATGACCTCGTGCAGGACGTAGCCCCGGAGTCGGTTCCCGCCCACCGGTCGGTCCAGCCGCGGGTCCTGCGCCAGCACCATGCGCTCGAGCTCCTCGAAGCGCGCCGAGGGGTCGAGTCCGGTGTCCTCGACGAGGCGGGCGCGGAACTCGCGGATCACGTCGATCGCAGCAGCGTGCCGGCCGGAGCGGTAGCGGGCGAGGACGCGGAGCCGTGCCACGGCTTCGCGGTGCGGGTGCTCCGCGCCGAGCGCAGCGGCCTCGGCCGACGCCTCCTCGAGGTGGCCTGCGTCGAGCATCGCACGGAGCCGGAGCTCGCGCGCGACCACCCGCAGTTCCTCCAGTCGCAGCGCCTCCGACCGTGCCCACGGACGGTCGGCGAACGGGCCGTACGCGGGCCCACGCCAGAGCCCGAGGGCGTCGTCGAGGAGCTGCTTCGCGGTGGTCGCCTCACCGGCCGTGAGACGCTCCCGGGCGTCGGCGACCAGCGCCTCGAAACGATCGGCGTCGGCATCGGCCCACTGGTCGTCCAGCCGGTAGCCGCCCTGCTCGATCGCGACGAGCTCGGTCCCGTCGACGCGTACGCCCGAGCTCGTCAGCGCCTTGCGCAGCCGCGCCACGTAGGTGCGGAAGGTGCGTTCGGCGGCGTCGGGTGGTGCACCGTCCCAGACGGCGTCGACGAGCGCGTCGGTCGAGACCACACGACCGGCGTGCAGGGAGAGCAGTGCGAGGAGAACCTGCTGCCGCGGGCCGCCGATGGCGACGCGCGTGGTCCCGACGCGCGCACCGATCGGGCCGAGCACCTCGACCGTGATCGCCGTCTGCCTGTCCCGTGCCCTCGTCGCTGCGCTCCCCCTGCGGTCCCGCAACCGTGCCGTCGTCGTGTTGCAGATCTCTAGCAACCCTCCCAGACGGTCGCGGTGCGGTCAACGACGTGATCGCTCGCCCGTCACAGCGGCCAGAGCATCGGGATGAGCAACGTGGCGACG
>CAYMGL010000197.1:0-5277 GCA_964389945.1 uncultured Actinomycetota bacterium | reverse complement strand
AGCTGAAGTGCCAGCGGGCGTCGAACCAGCCGCCGGACTCGTGGTGGTGCTCGTCAGCGCGTCGGATGTCGTACTGCACGGCGTCCTCCTCTGGGGGCGCGGGTCGACCATTCTAATTGTGATTAGAACTAATCGCAAGGGCAGGGTGCGCCGGCGTCGCGCCCCTCCTGCCTACGGTCGCGCCCCCGATCGCGCTGCCGTCGGTCGGGACCCGACCCCACCGGAGCAACCGTGTCCACCGTCGACGACCTCGCCGGCCGCTTCTGGGCCGCGCAACTCGATGCGCACCCGGTCGACGCGACGCTGTTCAACGTCCACGACCACGACGACCGCCTGCCCGACCCGACCGTCGAGGCAGAGCGCGAGCGTCGCGCGTCCCTGCGCTCGTTCCGTGACGAGGCAGCAGCGGCGACCCCGACCGACGCGACCGAGGAGGTCGTGCTGGCAGCCCTGCGCAGCAGTGTCGAGGACGCCCTCATCGGGGTCGGCGGCGCGGACGGCGACGGTGTGCCGGTCGTGCTGCTCGGGGCGAACCAGATGACCGGCCCCCACCAGACGTGGCTGCGGCTGATGACGCAGCTGACGTACCCGCAGCCGGACCACGCGGCGATGGCGATCCAGCGCTACCAGCGGGCCGGGGAGCACCTCACGGCAGCCGCCGACCGCTTCGACGAGGCCGTCGAGCGCGGGCTGCCACCGGTGCGCCGCAACGTGGAGCGCATGCTGGACTCGATCGACGCCTACCTCGCGGGGGACCTCGACGACGACCCGCTCGTCGCCGTCGGGGGGCCGAGCGGCTGGGAGGGCGAGGCCGCCTGGCGCGACGACCTCCGTGCGGCGGTGCGTGACCACGTCCGGCCGGCGTTCGCCATGCTCGCCGAGCGGCTCAGGTCCGACCAGCTGCCCCACGGGCGCGACGACGAGCACGCCGGCCTCGCCCACGTCGACGACACCGGCGACGTCTACGCGGCGCTGGGCCGCCTGAACACCTCGCTCGACCTCGACACCGCGGACGTCCACCGGATCGGCCTCGACCACGTCCAGGGCCAGCTGGCCCGGGAGTGGGCGGCGCTGGGGCAGCGGACCCACGGCGAGGCCGACCCCGTGGCACTCATGGACGTGCTGCGCGCGGACGC
Source organism: uncultured Actinomycetota bacterium (assembly GCA_964389945.1). Classification (GTDB taxonomy): domain Bacteria; phylum Actinomycetota; class Nitriliruptoria; order Nitriliruptorales; family Nitriliruptoraceae; genus JBFGFG01. The sequence goes on along the minus strand of CAYMGL010000197.1, from coordinate 4,141 downwards.
GTCGCTCCAGTACGGCTCGGCCGCGGCGATGGAGGAGCACGCCCGCGAAGCCGTGGCGCGGGCCAGGAGCGTCGCACCGGACTGGTTCGGTCGCCTGCCACGTGCCGACTGCGTCGTGCGGCCGGTGCCCGAGTACCTCGCCGAGAGCGCCGCACCGGCCTACTACGTCCAGCCTGCACCGGACGGGTCGCGCCCGGGCACCTACTTCGTCAACAGCCACGGTGGCGGCGCGATGCTGCGCACCGAGGGCGAGGCGACGGCGTTCCACGAGGCGATCCCCGGGCACCACTTCCAGATCGCGATCTCCGGTGAGCTGGAGGACGTGCCGGCCTTCATGCGGCACAGCGTCCAGACGGCCTACGCGGAGGGCTGGGGCCTGTACGCGGAGCGACTCGCCGACGAGATGGGGCTGTACTCGTCGGACCTCGACCGCCTGGGGATGCTGACCCTCGATGCCTTCCGCGCCTCGCGGCTGGTCGTCGACACCGGCCTCCACGCGTTCGGGTGGCCCCGGCAGCGGGCGATCGACTTCATGACCGCGCACACCCCGCTCCCGCCGAGCACGGTCGCCGCCGAGGTCGACCGCTACATCGCCATGCCCGGCCAGGCGTTGGCCTACAAGATCGGGCAGCGCGAGATCGTCCGGCTGCGCGCGGACGCCGAGGCGAGGCTGGGCGACGCCTTCGACCTGCGTGGCTTCCACGACGAGGTGCTCGGCCACGGCATGCTGCCGCTGCCGGTCCTGCGCATGGTCATCGAGCGCTGGGTCGACGCGCGGTCGTGAGGGGGGTGGTCAGCGGTCGCGTCGCCGGGTCGTCAGCGCTGCGCCACCGAGCAGCAGGCCGAGCAGGGCGGCGGCCGAGCCACCGCCGGTGCTCGCCAGCGCCTCGCCCTCGCCCGCAACGGCATCGTCACCGCCGTCGCTGGACACCTCGGTCGTGGTGACGGCTGCGGCCGCCACGTCGTCGGGCCAGCAGACCCACTCCTCACCAGCCCACAGGGCGGTCTGGTCGTCGTGGTTGGCGCTGCTGGTGTCGTACGCCTGGCTGTAGGTCAGGATCGTGCAGGCGTCGACGCCCTCGTCGGTGAAGGCGACGGCCTGGATGTGGCTCGAGCCGTAGCTGACGGGGTAGAGCACGTCGGTGTTGGCGGTCGAGTCACGGATCGCGACGACGTTCGCGTTGCCGGTCGATCCGAAGCCGCCGTGCACGCTGATGTCGCCGGCGCCGTCGTCGCCCGCCTTCTGCAGGTCACCCAGCGGCGCGTCGTACGCGATGCCGGTGGCGTCGAGCTCCTCGATGGCGTTGGCGAAGGCGTCCACGACCTCGGGGTTCGCCGCGTTGAGGGTGTTCGGCGTCGCGACCGGGTCCGCCGGGTCGAACGGGACGACCCAGTACTCGCTGTTGATCCGGATGATGTTCTCCCACGCCTCCCGGAACACGTGCGCGCCGCGGCTCGCGACGTCGGTGCGGCCGTCCCAGGCGGCCAGCGCCTCGCAGGCGCTCGCGTCGACGCCCTGCGACTGGGACGCGGCGCAGACGTTCTGGAGCATGTCGCCCTCACGGGCGAGCTCGGCCCCGAAGACGCGGTTCTCGGTCTCGACCTGCATCAGCTGGTCGTGGGTGAACACGTCGTCGCCGCCGAGGTCGTCGGAGCCGTCGAGTCGGTCCAGGACGTAGCGGTAGACCATCCGGGTGCGCAGCGACCGTTCGCAGTCCTCGCAGCCGATGATCCGGGCGAAGCCCGTGAGCGGCGTGTCGGGGTTGGGCAGCCAGTAGCTGTCGTTGGCGTTGATGACCCAGCTCGGGTCGGTCACGCCCTCGGGCAGCGTGAGGGTGTCGGGGAGGTTGGCCTCGCCGAGGACGCCGTCACGCGGGGCGTCGTCGTCGCTGCCCCACGCGCAGTCGGACTGGGCTCGGGTGCCGTCGAGGCCGGGCAGGCCCGCCAGCTCGAACAGGACCCGGCCGACCGGGGTCATGCACTCCTGCGCGAGCGCGTCGGTGACGTGGGGGACCACCGAGTTGTCGGCGTACAGCACGTCGCCGTCGCGGTCGGCGGCCATCGTGTTGACCCAGGGGATCCCCATCGTCGCGATCTGGGCGTCGTGCAGCTCCTGGACGTTGCGTGCCTTGGCCATCTCGTGGAAGACGTCGAGGGTCTTGAGGTGCTCGGCGTTGGCGTCGCGGATCGCCCACACGCTCTGGGGGGTCCACGCGGCCAGTCCGGACGTGACGCGCTGGTCGTCGATGACGTACCCCTCGTCGGTGCGGTAGACGTCCTCGGTCACGGTCGAGCCGTCGTCGAGCTCGACCACGACCTCACGCCGCTCCAGCTCCGTCGGCCCCTCCTCGGTGAGGTAGGTCGTCGGCTGGCCCGGCACGAGGCGGTACTCGTACGGGGTGAACCGGAAGGCGGTGGACACGGTGTGCGTCCACGCGACGTCGTCGGTCCACCCGATGTTGACGACCGGCGAGCCGTGCAGCATCGCGCCGCGGACGTCGTACACGCCCGGGATGGTCAGCTGGGTCTGCGTGAAGCGGTAGCGGCCCTGCCATGGGAAGTGCGGGTTGCCCAGCACCATGCCGCGACCGGTCGCGGTGGTGTCGCTGCCGAGTGCGGTGCCGTTGGAGCCGAACGGCTGGTCCTCGCCCTGCCCGAGCCCGGCGCGGATCGAGTCGCCGGTGGGCAGCTGGTCGGGGACCGGCGCGAACGACGGCTCCTCCGAGGCGGCGACGGGCAGGCCCGTGTCGCCCTCGTCGAGCGCCGGCGGGGCGGCGTCGACGATCTCGGGGACGAAGACGCCCGTGGAGGCGAGCAGGTTCGCGGCGTAGATGCCGTGGTAGAGGTCCAGCTCGGTGGCCGGGAGCACGTCGTCGACCCACGCGGCACCCGCGCAGGCGGGATCGGTGATCCCGGCGGCGCCGCCGACGTCACGGACGTACTGGTTCAGCCCGGCGACGTAGCCGGTGACCATGGCGCGGACCTCGTCGCCGGGGGCGATCCCCGGGTCGTCGCTGTCGAGCAGCTCCTGGACGACACCGCGGTTGCGGATGTCCCGGAACAGCGTGTCGGCCTGGAGGTTCGTCGCGTCCAGCGTCACCTGGTCGTCGTACGTGCCGTCGGGCCCGAACCACTTCGATCGCTCACCCCGGCCGGTGAGCAGGGTGTCGGCCAGCGAGCAGACGATGTCCTGGCCCGCGCCGTAGCCCTGCCCGAAGCCGAGCGAGCCGAAGTCCTCGGCGACGACGTGCGGGATGCCGTACGCCGTGCGCGTGATGGTCGCGCGGTACGTGCCGTCGCCGGGGGCGAGCTCGCCCGCTGCGGCCGTGGTGCCGGGCGTCACCGCGAGCATGGCGGTGACCATGCTGGCGGCGACGGCGAGGTGCACGAGGCCACGGAGCGGTGACATCGGGGTCGGAGAGGGTCGCACGGGGGAACCTTCGGGTGTCGGTGGCGGGCACGGCACGCACGACGAGCCGTGCCGACCGCTGCCCGTCACTGGACTTCGACGTGCGCCCGACCGACTCCTGCCCCGGGTGTGGGGTGGGCGTGACGTCGCCGCAGCGGTCGCGAGCCCCCGGCGCCGCGTCGGTAGCGTGCTGGCGCGCCGGACCCGGAGGTGGCGTGGAGCGACTCGACGACGTGTTCATCGTGCGCGGCGTGTCGCCGCAGCAGTGCTTCGACTACATCGTCGACCCCGACCACGGCACCGAGTGGAACGGGTTCGCCAAGCACGTGGAGGCCCACGGCGAGCCCGGGGTCGGGCGTCGCATCGAGGCGCGCATCGGCTTCCTCGGGATCACGTTCCCGTTGACCAGCCACGTCGCCGTCTGGGACGCGCCCACCGACTACGTGCTCGAGGGCTCCGTCCCCTTCACGACCCGGCTCGGGGCGACGTTCTCCGAGGTGCCGGAGGGCACGGAGGTCGACGCCTTCCTCGAGGCCGATCCGGGCAAGTTCTTCCCGGTCCCGAAGTTCGCGCTGCGCAAGGCGCTGAAGGTCCAGTTCGACCGCGACATCGCGAAGCTCCGCACCCACCTCGAGGACCTCGCCTGACGTGTGGTTGGCTGTCGGCCAGTCACGCGACGGGACGGGAGACCACGTGGGCACGGTGCTCGAGAGCTACCTGCAGGACCGCTGG
>CAYMGL010000196.1:0-5351 GCA_964389945.1 uncultured Actinomycetota bacterium | reverse complement strand
CGCAGGCGGCGACACGCGAATGCCGCCGGACCCGGCGGCGAGCGCCCAGCGTACCCGGAGCGTGCGGTGCGGGCGACCGCGCGGTGTCAGACCGCACGATGCGCTGGGTTGCTAGCGGTGGGTGAGCACGGTGGACGCCGGCACGCATGGAGCGACACACTCGGCCGCCTACCGTCGCCCCCACCCGACGAGGCGACACGACAGTGCACGAGGTCACGGTGCGGACCACCCTCCGGGTGCCGGCAGCGCGCGTGTTCGACTTCCTCGTCGACAACCGCAACGACCCCCTCTGGTGCCCCCTGGCCAGCGACGTCGAGCTGGTGGAGGGCGAGCCCGGCACCGGCGCGGTCTACCGCTACGAACAGGCCCGGGGCCCGGGCCAACCCACCATGACCGCGTGGATGCGGACGGTGGACGCCGACCGCCCGCACCGTCTCGAGTGGGACGAGGGCGGACGGGGGCTGCCCTACCGCGCCGTCATCGAGCTCGCCGAGCGCGACGGCCGGACACGTGTGCGACACACCAACCGCGTGACACTTCCCTCACGACCCGAGCAGCTGGCCTGGTGGTCGATCGCGCACGTCGTCCTGCGCCTCCAGCTGCGCAACCTCCGACGAGAACTGGAACGCTGAACGTGCTCCTCGCCGCCGAAGCCGCCTCCACGGGCGGCAGCTTCGCCCAGATCGACGTGCCCGCCTGGGCCTGGTTCGCGCTCGTCGCGTCGATCGTGGTCATGCTCCTCGCCGACCTCTACCTGGTCCACCGGGTGCCGCACGAGATCCCGGTGCGCGAGGCCCTGATCGAGTCGGCGGTGTGGATCGCGATCGCGCTCGGCTTCGGCCTCGTCGTCCTGTGGGGCTTCGGGGCCGACGCAGCGTCCGAGTACTACGCGGGCTACCTCATCGAGAAGAGCCTCTCGATCGACAACGTCTTCGTGTGGGCCGTCATCTTCTCGTTCTTCGGCGTGCCCAACCGGTACCAGTTCCGGGTCCTGTTCTGGGGTGTGTTCGGCGCGCTCGTGCTGCGGGCGGTCTTCATCTTCGCGGGTGTCGCCCTGCTGGAGCGCTTCAGCTGGCTGCTCTACGTCTTCGGCGCCCTGCTGCTCGTCACGGCCTGGCGACTGGTGACGTCCGAGGACCACGGCCCGGACCCGGCCGACAACCCGGTCCTGCGCTTCGTGCGACGTGTGGTCCCGTCGACCGACGAGATGGACGGCCACAGGTTCTTCACCCGCATCGACGGGAAGCTGCTGGCCACGCCGCTGTTCGCCGTGCTGGTGCTGGTCGAGTTCACCGACGTGATCTTCGCCGTCGACTCGGTGCCGGCGATCCTCGCCGTCAGTCGCGAGGAGTTCATCGTCTTCGCCTCGAACGCCTTCGCCATCCTCGGCCTGCGCGCCCTGTACTTCGCGCTGGCGGGGATGAAGGAGAAGTTCCGCTACCTCGACCGCGGCCTGGCGGCCATCCTGGTGTTCGTCGGGTCGAAGATGCTGCTCCTGGAGGTCTATCACGTCCCCACGGCGGTCAGCCTGTCGGTGATCACGGGCATCCTCGGCGTCACGATCTGGGCCTCGGTGCGGGCCGATGCGGCCGACCGGGCGACCGGTGACGAGGAGCGGGTGGACGCGAGCCACGGCGAACCGTGATCACCGTCCGCGACGTGCACCCGGACGACCTGCCCGCCGTCCGCGCCCTGAACGCCGCCAACGTCCCGGCGGTGGGGCCGCTCGACGACGAGCGCGTGGCGCTGTTCTCGGACCGCGCCGACGCGTGGTGGGTGGCCGTCGACGGTGACGCCGTGGTCGGGCTCTTCGTCGGTCTGCTCGCGGGCCACGACTACACCAGCCCGAACTACCGCTGGTTCGCCGGCCGCCACGCGGCGTTCGCCTACGTCGACCGGATCGCGTTGGCACCCGCCGCGCGCGGCACGGGTCTCGCGGACCGTCTCTACGACCGGTGGGAGCAGGTCGCCCGTGCCGCGGGTGCCCCGGTCGTCTGCGCGGAGGTCAACGTCGTGCCGCCCAACGAGCGGTCGCTCGCGTTCCACCGTCGTCGCGGGTTCGTCGAGGTGGCGACGCTGGCCCCCTACGACGACGACCAGCGCGTGGCCATGCTCGTCCGCGAGCTCTGACGCCTGCTCCTGCGGCGCCTGTCGGCGCACGCCTGCGCAGCGCACGTGCACGCCCTGCGCGCGCACCGACGTCTGCGTCTCAACCCTGGGTCTCGTCGTGCCGTCAATCAGATATTCATAGAGATCGATGAAGTCATGGGGTCACGCTCCGCGGCCGCGTCACCGACACGCATCCATGCGTCGTCGGTCCTCGTGGCGTTGCTCGTGATCGTGCTCGTGTCGATGCTCGCCCCTCCGCGCGCTGCCTCCGCGGCCATGCCGCTGCCGGCCGGCACCTACGAGGTCCAGCTCGGGAGCCGACTCCTGACGATCGAGGCGGCGGCCGACGGACGCGCCGAGCTCGAGGTCCCGGAGGACGTCGTGGTCCAGCTGTCGTTCGACGAGCACGGCAACGTGCTCAACGAGGCCGTCGTCACGACCCCGACCGGCACCTTCGGGGTCGCCATCCACCTCTTCGAGGCCGGCGCCTACCGCGTGCGCGTCGACGCACGCCAGAACCTGCGGATCGACCTGGCCGACGACCTGGTGACGAGCACCGTGGCCGGCTGCACGCCGAGCGGGCTGGTCGCGGCCACCGTCGGGCTGCCGAACCACGGCACGACGGTCAGCCAGGCGGCCAGCGGGATGCGGACGACCTACACGGTGACCGACCCCGTGCACGACGTCGTCAGCACGATCGACGCCGACTTCCGGACGCTGGGCGGCGCACGGGCCTACTGCGACGCCGTCCAGCTGGCGGTCCCGACGGTCGAGGAGATCCGCGCGTTCGTCGCCGAACGGCGCGCCCGGGCCCTGGGCAACCCCGAGGCCGCCGAGAAGGCCGCGGCCGCAGCCGACCAGGTCGGCACGGGCGGCTGAGCGACCTCAGTCCGCGACGGCGTCCTGCGCTGCCTCCACGACGGCGTCCACGTCCCCGTCACCGGCGAGCGAGCCGGCCAGCAGGGCCCAGGCGGCACCCGGGTCGAGCTGCGCCAGCAGGGTGCGCGCCTCACCGGCGGCCCGCGCAGCGGCGTCGCCGACGAGGGCCTCGCTGCGGCGCGTGCCGGACCGCGCGACGTCGAGGGCAGGCAGCTCACCGTCCGCACCGAGTGACGGTGCGAAGAACAGCTCGGCGTTGCCCGCGCCGCGCAGGTGGTCGAGGATGGTCCGGTCGGTCGCCGACTCGGGATCGAGCCCGGTCAGCGCGAGCAGCGTCAGCGAGCCGTCGCCGTCGATGTTGCGGGCGCTGCCGAACAGCTGCTTGAGCGGGGCGATGGCACCGGTGTCCAGCCCGCCCGGGAGCGAGCGGCCCGACGACGACCCGGCCAGGTTGTAGGCCCGACCGAGCTGCGACAGCGAGTCGAACAGCACGACGACGTCACGGCCACGCTCGGCGAGGCGCTTGGCGCGCTCGATCACGAGCTCCGCAGCGGCGACGTGGTCCTCGGCGGGCGCGTCGAGCGGCGAGCCCACGACCTCCGCGTCGAGCGTGCGCTCGCACTCGGTGATCTCCTCCGGGCGGGCGTCGATCAGTGCGACGAACACGTCGAGGTCGTCGACCTCCTCGAGGGCACCGCCGATGGCGCGCACCAGGGCACCGGCGTCGGCGGCCGGCGGCGTCAGCAGCAGCGCACGCTGCCCACGGCCGACGGGCGCGAAGGCGTCGATGGCGCGCAGCACCGGCGACCCGCCGTGCCCGAGGACGAGCTGCTCGTCCGGGAACACGACGTCGAGCTCGGCGAAGTCCGGACGGTCGCGCAGGATCGGGTCGTGCTCGTTCTCGACGACCTCACCCTCACAGGTCTCCAGGCGCGCCAGGGCCGGGAACTTGTCGTTGCCCTTGTTGAACTTGACGGGCCCACCCAGCAGGTCGCCGCGCCGGAGGTTGAAGCGACGCACGTAGGACTGTGAGACGTAGACGTCGCGGTCGCCCGAGACGTAGGCCGTCGTCCGCAGGAACCCGTAGCCCTCGGGCAGCAGGTCGAGCACACCCTCGCGCTCCTCGAGGCCCTCCAGCTCGCTCGGCCGGTTGCGGCTGCGCTTGCGGCGGTCGCGGGAGCGCGCCCGGGACCGGCCGTTGCTGCCGCCGTCATCGTCGTCGTCATCGCCGTCGTCCGCAGCATCGGCGTCGTCGTCGGTGCTCCCGTCGCCGTCGTCACTGCTGCTGCCGTTGCCGTTGGAGCGGTTGCGGGTCCGGGACCGACGGCGCTGGATGACCCCGTTGCGGTCGTTGTCCTCCCCCTCACCGTCCTCGTCGGCCTCCTCGTCCTGGATCTCGCCGATGATCGTGTCGATCAGGTCCGCCTTGCGCAGACGGCCGACACCGCTGAGGTCGAGCTGCTTGGCGATCTCGCGCAGGTCGTCGACCGACTTGCGCTCGAGGGTGGAACGGTCCATGGAAGGGTGCCTTCCGGATCAGGAGTGACGGGAGTCGAGGGCCGGCCGGTGGCAGGCGCACACACACGGACCAGCAGTGCTGAGGTGGCGCGGCGCCCGCATGGGGGCCGGGCCGTGGGCCGCGCCGGACGGCGCGGGGGAACCAGCGGTCAGCGTAGCGACGGCAGGGGGCAGTCCGCGCAGCCCGGGGACCCGGCGACACCGCACCCGCCGGGCACGCAGGACCGGATGCCCTGCCGGTCCCAGTCGAGGGCGAGGACCTCGTGGTCGGCGGCCGCTGCGAGCTCCTGCACGGCGCCGAGCGCAGCGTCGTCACGTGGCGGGAGCACCGCGGCGATGGCGGGCCCGGCCCCCGACAGCCAGGCGTGCCGACCGGCGGCCCGCAGCGCCTCGAGCAGCCCGCTGCCCGCCGGCAGCGCCGCGAGGCGGGGCGGCTCGTGGAGGCGGTCACCGCCCAGCCGGGCATCCACGGGCCAGGCGCCGGTCAGACCGGCGAGCACGTGGCCGGCACGGGCCGCCTGACCGATCACGTCCTCGCGTGCGAGGGCGTCCGGGACCGCGCCCCGCGTCTCGGCCGTCAGCGACCGGGTCGCCGGGACCAGCAGGACGGGCCGCCCCGGGGGCGGTGGCGACAACCGTGTGACGAGATCGCCGTCGTCGGTGACCGCGCACGCGACGAGCCCGCCGAGGATGGCCGGGGCCACGTTGTCCGGGTGTCCCTCGATGTCCGTCGCGAACCGGACGAGGTCGCGGTCGCCGACGGCGTGGTCGCGCACCGCGACGCTGGCGTCGGCACCCGCCAGCACCCGGGCGAGCGCGAGGCCGCCCACGATCGCGGCGGACGA
>CAYMGL010000195.1:0-5379 GCA_964389945.1 uncultured Actinomycetota bacterium | reverse complement strand
TACCAGGGCCGACCCGGCACCCCGATGCCGGCCTGGGGCTCGGCCTTCTCCGGCCCGATGAACGACCAGCAGATCGAGGCGATCACCGCCTACCTGCTCGCGATCCAGACCGGTGAACTCGAGGAGCCCGACGCGCAGGCCTTCGTCGGCCAGTCCGGCGAGGACCTCTACCAGAACAACTGCGCCCGGTGCCACGGCGTCGACGCCGCGGGCCGTGTCGGTCCGAACCTGACCGTCATCTTCGACCAGTTCGGTGCGGAGCCGGGCAGCGCCACGGACGCCGAGCTCGCCGATGCACGTGGGTCGATCGAGTACATCCTGACCAACGGGCTGTACGTCCCGACCGGGGCGTACATGCCGTCCTTCGCCAACGACCTGACACCCGGTGCCATCACGGAGATCATCGACTACCTCGAGGGGATCCAGATCCCGCTCGAGGAGGCCGGCATCACGGCGCAGATCGGCCAGCAGGGCCTCGTCGTCCCGCCGGACGACGGTGACGACGCCAGCGGCGGCGACATGAACGAGAGCGAGGGCTGACCATGAACTCCCTTTTCCTGCTCGCCACCGAGGGCGTCGAGGGCGTCTCGCCCGACCACATCGCCGCCGACCTGGCGGTCCCGATCGCGATCGTGATCTTCGGCGGTGCGATGTTCGCGCTGCTGTGGTCCAACTTCGGTGCGAAGAAGGGTGCGCTGATCCTCGGCGTCGGCATGTTCGGCTTCATGGGCTTCATCGGCGTCTTCTGGTGGTTCGGTGCCCCGGGTACGCCCGTCGCGACCGGACTGCAGAACTTCCCCGGTCAGGCCGCGGACGCCTACCAGCCGAAGTGGTACCCCTTCGAGGCCGGCTCGGAACGGTCCGAGTTCTTCACCGCCGAGGAGACGTTCAGCGTCAGCGAGGACGGCGAGGTCACGACCGGCGAGTTCCGGACGGTCGCCGAGTTCGTCGGGACGACGGACATCGAGGACCCGATGTACGCGTCGCTCAGCGGCGACCTCGACGGCGTCTCGGGCCTCATGATCGAGCAGTACTTCCCCCGCAACGACTTCGGCGGGCTCGACATCGGTGCCAGCTTCCGTTCCGACCTGCAGGAGGCCACCGCCGCGGTCACCGCCGACGACCTCGAGAACGCCAACGGGTCCGAGCTCGTCTTCGCCGGTTACACGGCCCAGGTGTCGCGTGATGCTGACGGCAACCCGCAGCTGTACGTGACCGAGGACAACGGGCAGCGACTTGCCGCCGCCGAGCTCGAGGTCGTCGCCGAGTTCCGCAACGCCGACGACAACAGCACCGCCGGCACGGCCGTCGTGGCACGGACCGAGTGGTTCGCCTTCAAGGACCCCGGTGCGATCTGGCTGCCGTCCGCCGTCTGGACGCTCCTCTCGTTCCTCTTCTTCGCCCTCTGCCTCGCCATGCTCGACCGCATCGAGCAGCGCGAGAAGCGCGAGCAGGTCGAGGTCGAGGAGGCCATGGACGTCCAGGTGCCGATCAAGCAGTGATGCGTCCGGCCCTCCGCAACGCCCCGGCGCTGGTCGCCGGGGCGTTCGTCGCTGCCCTGCTGCTGAGCGCGTGCACCGATGCCGCGCCTGCGGGTGAGACGGTGCCCGGGGTCCGGGCGGGCGTCACGCTGCCGGCCCCGGCGGACCGCCCCGCCGCCCCGACCGACGAGGCGGTCCAGGTGCTGGGGGCCGACGAGGGCGACGAGCTGTCGCTGGGCGACTTCGAGGGTGAGGTCGTCGTCCTGAACTTCTGGGCGTCGTGGTGCGGCCCGTGCCGGGCCGAGCAGCCCGAGCTCAACGCGGCCGCCGAGGCGCTGGCCGACCTGCCGGTCGCCTTCCTCGGGGTCAACATCGACGACACCGTCCCCAACGCCCAGGCGCACGAGCGCGAGTTCTCCATCCCCTACCCGTCGCTGTTCGACCCGTCGGCGGCGTACGCCTCGGAGTTCGGCGGTGTCGGACCGCGGTCGATCCCGACGACGATCCTCATCGACGCCGAGGGGCGCGTCGCGGCCCGGCTGTTCGGCATCACCGACGTCATCGAGGTGACGGCCCTGGCCGAACGCCTCGCCGAGGAGGCGCCCCCGGCCGCCTGAGGAACATCTGCGCGGCACAGCCGTTGTCCTGTCCAGCCACTGCACGGAGCACCCGTTGCTCGAGTCCATCCCCGAGGTCATCACCGAGGCCAACCTGCTGCTGGCCGCCGGTGTGGCCTTCCTCGCCGGCCTCGTGTCGTTCGCCTCGCCCTGCGTGCTCCCGCTCGTCCCTGGCTACCTCAGCTTCATGACCGGCCTGTCGGGCCAGGACATCGCCGAGGGCACCGCGGGTGCACGCGGACGGGTGCTGGTCGGGTCGCTGCTGTTCATCATCGGCTTCGGCATCCCGTTCATGCTCCTGGGCGCGTTCGCCGCCGAGGCCTTCCTGTTCCTCCAGCAGTCCACCGCCGCACAGGTGGGCATGGGTCTCCTCGTGGCGGTGCTCGGCGCGCTGATGGCCAGCGGTCGGCTCAGTCGTGAGGTGCGGATCATGGACCGCGCACCCAGCGGTGGTGTCCTGACGGCCCCCCTGCTCGGCTTCGTGTTCGGGGTCGGCTGGACTCCCTGCGTCGGGCCCGCCCTCGCAGCGATCATCACGCTGTCGGCGACCGGCGGCGGCGGGGCCACGCGCGGCGGCCTGCTCGGGATGGTGTTCGCCCTCGGCATCGGCGTGCCCTTCCTGCTGATCGGGCTGCTGTTCAAGCGCATGGCCGGGACGATGGACTTCCTCAAGCGCAACGCACGGCGACTGCAGCTGGCAGGAGGTGGGATGCTGGTGCTCGTCGGGATCGCGATCGCGACCGGCCTGTGGGACCAGTTCATCATCTGGCTGCGGCCGTGGACGACCGGGTTCGAGGTCATCATCTGACCGGAACCGGCACGGGTGTCGGGGCGTCCCAGAGGGCACCCGACCCCGGAGCACGCCGTGCGCCCCTCGTCCCGCAGCCTCCGCCCGCTCACCCTGGCCTGCGTCGTCGCCGTCGCGCTGGCCGCCTGCACCGCCGCGGACCGGCCGGTCAGCGACGACGCCGCGGACGGCACCACCGAGGCGGCCAGCGACGACGAGATGGCCGAGGAGGAGGTCGCCGAGGACGGCATGGACGAGTCGAGCGGTGCCGCACCGGCCTCGCAGGGGTTCACCAGTGCCGACGGTGACCGCGCCGCGCTCGACGATGCCGGCGATGCTGCCGCGCCGGCCGACCCGCAGGTCCGCTTCGAGCCGGCGCTGCCGACGGTGGCGCCGCCGGGCATCGCACCCTTCGTCGTCACCGCCGACGACCCGCTGTCCACGTTCGCGCTGGACGTGGACACCTCGTCGTGGACGCAGACGATGCGCTGGCTCGAGGCCGGCGAGCGCCCGCCTGCTGGGATCGTGCGCCCCGAGGAGTTCGTCAACTGGTTCGACTACGGCTACGAGCAGCCCGAGGAGGGCTGGGCATCGTCGGTCGACGGCATCGTCACGACCCCGTGGAACGAGGACACGGCGCTGCTGCGCATCGGGCTGGTCACCGCCGCGCTGGACCCCGTGGACCGGCCGGACGCGACGCTGACGTTCGTCGTCGACACCTCGGGGTCGATGGAGGGCACGCCGCTGGACACGGTCAAGCAGGCGCTGACCCTGCTGGTCGACCAGCTGCGGCCGACCGACAGGATCGGCCTGGTCGAGTACGGCTCGCGTGCCCGGACGCTGCTCGAGCCCACGCCCCTGTCGGAGGCCGCGACGGTCCGGGCGTCGATCGACGCCCTGCAGAGCAACGGCTCGACCAACGTCGGGGAGGGCCTGCAGGTCGGCTACGGCCTCGCGCAGCGCAACCTCACGCCCGGCGGGATCGACATGGTCGTCCTCGCGAGCGACGGGGTGGCCAACACCGGCACGACCGACGCGGACGGCATCCTCGGGCTGATCGACGACGGGGTGTCGTCGGGCATCGACCTGCTCGCCCTCGGCGTCGACGAGCGGGGCTTCAACGACGACCTGATGGAGCAGCTGTCCAACCGTGGCAACGGCACGACGTACTACCTGCGGGGGCCGCAGGACGCCGAGCGCCTGTTCGTCGACGAGCTCGAGCAGACGCTCGTGGTCGCGGCCCGGGACAGCAAGGTCCAGGTCGCGTTCGACCCCGACATCGTGCGCCGACACCGCCTCATCGGTTACGACAACCGCGCTGTCGCCGACGAGGACTTCCGCAACGACGCCGTCGACGCCGGCGAGGTCGGTGTCGGTCACGAGGTCACGGCCCTCTACGAGGTCGAGCTCGTCGCCGACGCGGCCGGCGACGACCTGATCGGCACACTCCAGCTGCGCTGGCAGGACCCGTTCGAGGGCCGGGTGCGCGAGGCCGCCCGCGACCTCACGGTCGGCGAGCTCGAGCCCGACGAGACCACGGGCTTCGGCACGGCCGTCCAGGCAGTCACGCTCGCGGAGGTGCTGCGCGGCTCGCCGTACGTGGACGTGTCGCTGGACAGCCTCGCGACCTTCGACCGCTGGGGCACGTCGGTCGAGGCGTCCCGGGCGATCCAGCTCGCAGCCGACGCCCTGCCGTCCCGCTGAGGTCCCGCTCGGCCGTGGTGGTCGACCGCGGGTCAGGCGTCGGCGTCCAGCGACCACGGGTCGTCGAAGACGCGACGGAACTCGCGGGCCAGCGCGGCACCCTGGAAGCCGTCGACGAAGCGGTGGTCGATCGTGGCGGTGACCGTCAGCAGGGGGCGCGGGACGACCTCGCCGTCCACGACCGCGGGCTTCTCGGTCACCGCGCCGACCAGGACCCACAGCGGGACGCGGGCGAAGGGCGTCTGCGGCACGAAGGCTTCGTCGAGCCCGAACATCCCGACGCTGGTGACCACGCCCGAGCCGAACGGGAAGGGCTCGACCCCGAGCGCGGGCGCGTTGACGCCGAACGACGACGCGAGCAACCCCGTCAGCCACAGCAGGGGCCGGAGCAGCCACGTCGGCAGGGCGGCGATGACCTGCTTGTTCTTCTCCCAGTTCTCGTCGCGCCCGTCGCGCAGGTCCAGTGCTGCGCCACGCAGCTCGGCGGCCACCTCGGTGATCCCCTTGCGGTCGATGTCGTCGATGCGGGCCTTCGCCAGGTCCGAGCCGTCCGGCATCGTGACGAGGAAGGTCAGGGCGACCCGGTCGTGCGGCACGAAGCTGCCGAGCCGGATGTAGCCGTTGAGCGACGGTTCGTCTGCCAGGGCCGCCGCGACGGCCTTCCCGACCAGGTGCGTGATGGTCACCTTCTCGCCGGTGCGCTCGCGCACGTCGTCGAGGTAGGCCAGGGCCTCGGTGGCGTCCACCGTGACCTTGCCGTAGATGTTGCCCTCACGGGCCGGTCGCCACG
>CAYMGL010000194.1:0-5418 GCA_964389945.1 uncultured Actinomycetota bacterium | reverse complement strand
GATGTCGTTCTACGAGGACGTCAACAACGGCGTCTACAAGTCCGGCTTCGCCAAGGGGCAGGCAGCCCACGAGAAGGCCTACCACGCGCTGTTCGCGCGGCTCGACGAGCTCGAGGGACACCTCAGCGACCGGCGCTACCTCGTCGGCGACCACATCACGCTGGCCGACGTCCGCCTGTGGACGACGCTGGCACGGTTCGACGCGGTCTACCACAACCACTTCAAGACCAACCGCAACAAGCTGAGCGAGATGCCGGTCCTGTGGGCCTACGCCCGCGACCTCTACCAGACGCCCGGGTTCGGCGACACCATCGACTTCGTGGAGATCAAGGAGCACTACTACCTCACCCACGAGGACGTGAACCCGACCGGCGTCGTGCCCACCGGGCCCGACGTCAGCAACTGGCTCGAGCCCCACGGCCGCGAGGCGCTCGGTGGCTCGCCCTTCGGTGACGGCACCGCGCCCGGCGCCCCCCGTCCGGACGAACGCGTGCCGGTCGAGCACAACCCGACCCTGGCTGCGGACGGGCTGCCGCGCGTCAGCTGACGGCGGTGTCCAGCAGCAGGTCGACCACCGCGTGCAGCTCCGCCTCCGGGTCGTCACCGGGCGCGCTGTGGCCGGCGAGGTGCACGGTCGTGATCCCGTGCCCGGCGGTCCACAGCCGATAGGCGAGCCGGACCGCGGTCGGGCCGGTGCGCTGCGGCACCTCCGCGTCCAGCCAGCTGCGCACGGCGGCCAGCCACGTCCTGCCGAAGCAGGCGATCTCGACCTCCTGCGCCGCGGCGTCGCGGACGAACTCCTTGACCGGCGTCGCGAACATCAGCTCGAAGCGGATCGGGTCGGCGACGGCGTGGTCGAAGTACAGCTGTGCGACCTCGTGGACGTACGCCCGGGTGCCCTCCGTGGTCGTGCGCTCGGTGGTGCGATCGGCGAGCTCGTGGAACGCCCGGTCGTGGAGTGCGCGGGCGACGTCCGGCTTGCCGCCGACCCGGCTGTAGACGACCTGGGTGCTGACACCGAGGCTGCGGGCGAGTCGGCGCATCGACAGCGCCTCTGCGCCGCCGTCGCGCAGCAGTGCCATGGCCGCGTCGAGGACGTCGTCGCGGGTCACGGTCGGTGGGGGTGTGGTCGCCATGCGCACAGTGTCCCACATGTGGATGACACTGTCATATCACAGCGTTATATTCTCACCACCAGAAGGAGCATCCGATGTCCACGACCTTCCCCTCCCTCGCCGACGCGTTGGCCGTCGAGGTCCACCGCGAGCACGGTCGACGTGTCGTCGACGCCACGGTGCACCCCGGCTACGACGTCTTCACGATCCCGCACGGCGGCTACCTCGCGGCCCTCGCCGGCAACGCGGTCCTCGCCGCGACCGAGCAGCCGGACCTGTTCACCATCACCACGCACTTCCTGCGCAAGGCCACCGAGGGCCCGCTGCGGTTCGAGGTCGACCTGGTCGGTGGGAGCCGGCGCTTCACGTCCGTGCACGCACGCGGGTCACAGGGCGGCGAGACCGTGCTGTCGGTCATCGCGTCCGTGGGGGACCGCTCCGGGATGGAGGGTCCGTCCTGGCGTCGGGCCGAGCCCTGGGTCGCCGAGGACGCAGCCCTCGCACCACCGGCCGGCACCGAGGGGCTGCCCTTCGAACCGCCGAACATCGCGAAGCGCTTCGCGCTGCGACCCGACACCGAGAGCTTCGCCTTCGCCGCGGGCGCGGTCACGGGTGACGCCACGCTGCGAGCCCGCATGGAGGTGGACGAGCCGGACCAGCTCGCGGCCATCGTCGCCTGCGACGTCACGCCGCCGGCGGTGTGGAACGCACTCGGGGCCGAGGGATGGGTGCCGACGATCGAGCTGACCGCACACGTGCGAGCCCGGCCGGCCCCGGGGCCGCTCACGGTCGTCGCGACGACGGACCACGTGAGCGACGGGTTCCTCGACGAGGATGCGCTCGTGCACGACAGCACGGGACGACTGGTCGTCCAGTCCCGTCAGCTCGCGCGGTGGACCGGCGCCTGAGCGGGTCCCTCGTCGGGTCGTGCGTCGATCGCACGCGATGAGTCGTGCGTCGGTCGCACGCGGTGGGGAGGGATCGCGTCCGCGGGCGTCGAAGCAACGGGGGAGCCCACCAGACCCTCGGGAGCCACCGATGTCCTCCAAGCGAACCCTCGCCGCCTTCGCGGGCGTCGCCGCCCTCAGCGCGCTCGCCTTCGCGCCCATGGTCGCCGTCGACTCGACCGGCGTCGACGGCAAGGCCCGGGCCGTCGCTGACGGCGCCGCGCTGAGCACGGACGCGGACCGCCTCGACCTCGCACTGGCACGGACCGACCAGCTCGAGCTGGTCGACTGCGTCGTGGGCCAGGCCGGTCCGTTCCTCTGCGACGACGTCGACCTGGTCGACGTCGTGCCCACCGCCGGTTTCGGTGCCGGTCACGGGTCGGACTCGTGGGGCTGGACCGCGGCCGACGGCACCGAGTACGTCATCGTCACCTCCGGCGTCGACAGCGGGTTCTTCCGCCTGCTCGAGGACGGCACGACCGAGTACCTCGGCTCGCTGGACCGCTCCGAGACGGCCGACCGGGTCCTGTGGAACGACGTCAAGGTGGTCAACGACCACGCCTACATCACGTCGGAGGACGACAGCTTCGGCTTCCAGGTCGTCGACCTGAACGCGGTCGCCGAGCTGCCGGCGATCCCGCTCGGCACCGGTGACGGGGTCATCGAACAGGCCGGCTTCGTCGCGACCGGCGGCGGCCACAACATGGTCGCGTTCCCGGAGCGCGACATCATCGCGATCACGCTCTCCGAGGACGACACGTGCGGCGGCGGCATCGTCTTCTTCGACGTCTCGGACGGCAACGAGACCGAGCCGGAGCGCCTCGGCTGCGTGGGCGGCGACAACAAGCTGCGGACGAGCAACGGCAAGACGCTGCCGCTGGCCCAGGGCACGCACGACGCCCAGTGCGTGACCTACGCGGGGCCGGACACGGACCACAACGGTGCTGGTGAGGACGGGCTGCTCGGCACCGACGACGACGTCGCGGCCGCCGACGTCTGCCTGTTGTTCCAGGAGGGTGCCGGCGTCCACGTCGTCGACGTCTCCGAGATCACCCGCGACCAGCTGCCGGACGGGACCGGCCGGGCCGACCTGCTGACGCGCTTCACCTATGACACGATCAACTACACCCACCAGGGCTGGTTCTCGCCCAACCAGCGCTGGGTGCTGTTCAACGACGAGCTCGACGAGTCCGGTGCCGCCGCGACGGCGCTCGGTGACCGCGGCGCGCAGAACCAGAACACCACGACCTACTGGGTCGACCTCGCGGACCTCGACGCCGGCGCGTCGATGGCTGCGGGCCCCCTCCTCGACGTGAACCAGGACCTCGTCAACGCGTGGTCGAACCCGGACACGATCGCGATCGACCACAACATGTACCCCGTCGCCGTCGAGGGCGGCGAGGACGGCGAGTTCCTCCTCTACCAGGCCAACTACGGCGCCGGCCTGCGGGTCCTGCGGGCGACCGACACGGCCCTGGAGGACGGCACCGGCTTCGAGCAGGTCGCCTACTTCGACACCTACCCGGGCCCCGGCCCGTCGGAGTTCTACGGCGCCTGGAACACCTACCCGTTCTTCGAGTCCGGGATGATCGTCCTGTCGGACTTCCAGTCCGGGCTGCTCGTCCTCGACGTCGCCGACGAGCTCGAGGGCCGCGGCTGACGCCGCCACGGGCACCGCGTCGACACCCCGCACCCCTGTGCGGGGTGTCCCGTGTTCATCGCGATGTCATCGCCAACGGGACGGGTGTGGGCTACGAACGCGTTGTGACACGTACGACGCGACACCGACTGGGAGGCACGACGTGGCCCCGAAGATCGAGAAGACCGACGCCGAGTGGCAGGGCGAGCTGTCGCCCACGCAGTTCAGGGTGCTGCGCAAGGAGGCGACCGAGCGCGCCGGGACGGGCCCGCTGAACGCCGAGAAGCGCGACGGCGTCTTCCGCTGCGCCGGCTGTCACAGCGAGCTGTTCTCCAGCGAGCACAAGTACGAGTCGGGGACCGGCTGGCCGTCGTTCTACGACGTGCACGACGCCGGCAACGTCGGGACCAGGAAGGACCGCAAGCTGTTCATGGTCCGCACCGAGGTCCACTGCGACGTCTGCGGCGGCCACCTCGGGCACGTGTTCGAGGACGGACCGCAGCCGACCGGCCTGCGCTACTGCATGAACTCCGCCGCGATGGAGTTCGTCGTCGACGACACCGACGAGGTGGTGCCGGGGGCACCGGACGCCTGACCCGGGTGCTGCGCGGACCAGGGGAGGAGATCCCGGTCCGGCCGTCGAAGTCCTCCCGGGAGACCCACCGTCCCCTCGGGAGCACTGGCATGAAGATCCGTCCCCTCGTCGCCTTCGCGGGCGCCGCGGCCCTGGCCGCGCTGGCGTTCGCGCCGGCCGTCACGTCCACCGACGCCGGCGACGCCGTCGCGCGCGACGGCAAGGCCGTCGCGCTGGCCGCCGGCGACCTGGACCTGCGCTTCGACGAGCAGCCGTCGGTCGGCGACGTCACGGGGGCGGGCGTGCCGTTCGGCGTCACCGCGCCGTGCACGGCCGGCTTCGCGGGCCCCTACCCGTGCGAGAACGTCGACTTCGCCTCGTACGTCCCGCTCGCCGAGCTCGGCGGCGGCGCCGGTTCGGACTCCTGGGGTTGGGTCGACGACAGCGGCACCCCGGACGACCCGGCGGACGACCGCTACATCGCGCTGTACGGCACCACGCTCGGGCTGACCTACATCGACGTCACGGACCCGAACATCCCGCTCGTGCTCGGCCGGACCCTGATGACGCCGGGTGGCGGCGTGCTGTGGCGTGACGTCAAGGTCTTCGACGACCACGCCTTCTTCGTCTCCGAGGAGGGTGGCTACGGCATCAAGGTCGTCGACCTGACCCAGCTTCGCGACGTCGTCGCCCCGTCCTTCGCCAACGACATCGCGATCACCGCGGAGTACGGCGAGTTCGGCAACGCCCACAACATCTGGATCAACGAGGAGACGGCGCGCGCGTACGGCGTCGGCACCGACACCGCTGGTGCCGGCCTGCACATCGTCGACATCTCGGACCCGGCGAACCCGACGAAGATCGGCGAGTTCGCCGCCGACGGCTACACCCACGACGTCGAGTGCGTCGTCTACACCGGGCCCGACGACGACTACAACGGCAACAACGAGGACGGCTACCAGGCGGAGCTGTGCTTCGCGGCCAACGAGGACTCGATGACGGTGGTGGACGTCACCGACGCCAGCGCGCCGGAGCAGGTCGCCAAGATCAAGTACCAGGACCACGGCTACACGCACCAGAGCACCCTGACCGACGACATGCAGTGGCTGCTGTGGAACGACGAGACCGACGAGGGTGCGACCG
>CAYMGL010000193.1:0-5424 GCA_964389945.1 uncultured Actinomycetota bacterium | reverse complement strand
CTCGCTGGCCGACGTGGTCCTGGTCGGCCTCGGCACGGCTCGGGCCGAGTCGTACCGGCCGACGTGGGAGGCCCGACACGTCGCGGCGCGTGCCAGGCGCGGCCAACCACCGCTGCCGCGGCTCGCGCTCGTGACGGGCAGCGGGCGCGTGCCGTCGGACCTGCGCGCGTTGGACGACCCGGCGCGACCGCCGCTGGTCATCACGACCTCGGAGGGTGCAGCCGTCGCGGCACCGAGGGTGGGTGACCGCGCCGAGGTCGTGGCGGTCGCCGCCACGGGCGACGGACGGGTCGATGCCGCCGCCGCGGTGGCGGCCCTCGCCGACCGCGGCCTCGGGCGGGTCGTCTGCGAGGGCGGACCGACGCTGAACAACGCGATGCTGGCCGCCGGGGTCGTGGACGAGCTGTTCGTGACGATCGCACCGACGCTGGTCGGGGGCGGCACCGGCATCGTCGGGCCCGCGCTGGTGGACGGACCGCACGACCTGCTGCTGCAGGAACTGCGCGTCCACGGCTCGGAGCTGGTGTGCCGCTACCGCTGGCGCGGCCCTCGTGACCGGTAACGTCCGCGCCGACGGAGGAGGGCGCGTGGACGTCGGGGACCAGCACGCAGCCGTGTCGATGGACGGGCTTGGTGACGACGGCGCTGCCACCGAGGACCCCTTGCTGGGGCTGCGCGCCGCGCTGGACGACATCGACGAGCTGCCGCTGGAGGAGCGGGCGGCGGTGTTCGACCGCACGCACGCCGTCGTGGTCGAGGAGCTCCGCGCGCTCGAGCTCGGCTGACGTGGCCCATCGCCGTCGTCTCGACGCCGAGCTGGTCCGTCGTGGCCTCGTGGGCTCGCGTGCCGAGGCCACGTCGGCGATCGACGCCGGGCGGGTGACGGTCGACGGGGCCCCGGCGCTCAAGGCCACGCGCCAGGTGCTCGCCAGTGCCGACCTCGTCGTCCTGCCCCCACCGCAGCCGTACGTCTCGCGCGGTGGCGGCAAGCTGGCGCACGCGCTGGACGCCTTCGACGTCGTGGTCGCCGGCCGGCGCTGCCTCGACGCAGGCATCTCGACCGGCGGCTTCACCGACTGTCTCCTGCAGCGGGACGCTGCGCACGTCGTGGGCGTCGACGTGGGCTACGGCCAGGTCGCAGAGCGCGTCCGCACCGACCCGCGGGTCGACGTGCGCGAGCGGACGAACATCCGTGACGTGACGGCGGCCGACCTGTCCGGACCGGTCGAGCTGGTCGTCTGCGACGTCTCGTTCATCGCCCTGCGGACCGTGCTGCCGGTCCTGGTGGAGCTCGCCGTCCCGGGCGCGGACCTCGTCGCGCTGGTCAAGCCGCAGTTCGAGGCCGAGCGCGACGAGGTGGGAGACGGCGGCGTCGTGCGCGACCCGGCCGTGTGGGAGCGCGTCCTGCGCGAGGTCGCCCACAGCGCCGCGGAGCTAGGGTGGCCGGTCGTGGACGTGACCGCGTCCCCCCTGCCCGGGCCGGCCGGCAACGTGGAGTTCCTGGTGCACGCGCGACGAGTCAGCGACGGTGAGGGCTCGGGCGAGCTGGACGCGCTGCTGCCCCCGGTGCTGGAGCGGGCCCGCCAGCTCGCCACGGCGGCCGGCGTCGAGCTGGTGACCGGGTCGTGAGCAGCCGTGCCGAACCCGTCGTGCGTGCCGGCTTCGTCGTGCACACCGGGCGGCCCGCAGCGATCGATGCCGCCCAGCACGCGGCGCGCCTCCTGACCGACCACGGCGTCGAGCTCGTCGCGCTGCGCGAGGACGAGGAGCTCGAGCTCGATCGGCCCGTCACACGGGTGGACCGCACGGCGTTCGTCGACGACACCGACGTCGTGCTGTCGTTCGGTGGCGACGGCACGTTCCTGCGGGCCGCGCACCGCTGTCGTGACGCGGGCGTCCCGGTCCTCGGCGTCAACCTCGGCCGGGTCGGCTTCCTGGCGGAGATCGAGGTCCCGCTCCTCGAACCCGCCGTCGAGCGGCTCGTGGCCGGGGACTACGCGGTCGAGGACCGCGCGACGATCGAGGCGACGGTCACCTCGCCGAGCGGGGACCTCGTCGGCCGGGCGTGGGCACTCAACGACGTCTCCATCGAGAAGACCGCCCGGCAACGGCTGCTGCTCATGGACCTGTGGGTCGCCGGGGAGCACTTCGCCCACGTGCCGGCGGACGCGCTCGTGCTGGCCACGGCCACCGGGTCGACCGCCTACGCGCTGTCCGCCGGCGGTCCCATCCTGTCGCCCCACGTCCGGGCGATGCTCGTCACCCCGGTCGCGCCGCACAGCCTCTTCGACCGCACGATCGTCACCGCGCCCGACGAGGTCGTCCACGTGACGGTCGTCCCGGACCAGGCGCCGGCCGTGCTCAGCGTCGACGGTCGCGACCCGATCGCCGTGCCCGCGGGCGGGCAGGTCGAGGCCACGAGCAGCGACCGTCCCGTGCGCGTGCTGCGCATCGACCCGCCCCACTTCTACGACCTCGTGCGCCGCAAGTTCCACCTGGGGTAGGCAGCCTCCCACAGGCCCGCGCACCGCCTCGACGGCACCCCCGGACGGTGCCCGTACCCTCTCGCCGACCGCGCCGGCGACGGCGCGGTGTCCCGTCCCAGCGAGGCACGAGCGTGATCGACGAGCTCCAGATCCGCGCCCTCGGCGTGATCGAGGAGGCGGACCTGACGCTGTCCCCGGGTCTGACCGTCGTGACCGGTGAGACCGGTGCCGGCAAGACCATGCTGGTGACCGCACTCCAGCTGCTGCTCGGGGCACGCGCCGACACCAGCCTCGTCCGCCACGGCGAGGACGACGCCTGGGTCGCGGCCCGCGTGGTCCCCGCCCCGCCGGGGGCGTCGGCATGGACGGAGGACGGCGAGCTCGTCGTCGAGCGCGAGTTGCGTGACGGCCGGTCGCGAGCGCGCATCGGTGGCCGTCTGGCGCCGATCTCGGCGCTCGAGGAGGTCCTCGGCGGCCACGTCGAGGTCCATGCGCAGGGCGAGCACGCACGGTTGCTGCGCCCGGAGGAGCAGCGGCTGCTGCTGGACCGTTTCGCGGGGGCAGAGCACCAGGCGGCCCTGGCCGAGCACGCCGCCAGGTTCGCGGAGCTCCAGGAGGTCCGCGGGCGACTGCAGCGCCTCGACGACGACGCCCGCGAACGGCAGCGGACGATCGACCGGCTGCGGCACGAGGTCGACGAGATCGAGGCGGTGGCACCCGACCCGGCCACCGACGGTGACCTCGACGCCCGGCTCGGGGTCCTCGAGCACGCGGAGGACCTCGCGCTGGCCGCCGCCCGGGCCGCTGAGGCGCTCGGGGCCGACGGGACCGGGCAGTCGCTGGGGGAGGCCCTGGACGCGCTGCGCCGGCTGCCCGCGGCCGACCCGACGCTTGACGAAGCCCACGGGCGCGTCGTCGCGCTGACCGAGGAGGCGCGTGACCTCGCCCTGACGCTGCGCCGTCGCGGCGACGAGCTCGGGGCCGACCCCGAGCAGCTGGAGGCCCTCCGCGCCCGGCAGCGGGCCCTCCAGGAGCTCTACCGGCGGTACGGCGCTGACCCGGTCCAGGTGCTGGACCACGCCGAGGCGGCCGCGAAGGAGCTCCTGCGGCTCGAGGACGAGGAGGCGGACGTCGGCGGGCTCGAGGAGCGGGCCGAGCGGCTGGAGGAGGACGTCGTCGCATCGGCCGCGGCGCTCCACGCAACGCGCCGGCGGGCTGCGGACCGCCTCACCGACGAGGTCGACGCGCGGCTGGGTGCCCTCGGCATGGACCACGCCTCGTTCCACGTCGAGCTGCACCCGACCGACCCGGGGCGCCACGGTGCGGACCGCGTCCGCTTCGAGCTCGCGGCCAACCCGGGGGAGCCTCCGGCGTCGCTGGAGAAGGCGGCCTCCGGTGGTGAGCGGTCGCGTGTGATGCTCGCGCTCGAGGTGGCCCTGGCCGACGCGGAGGGCGCTGGCGTGCTCGTCTTCGACGAGATCGACGCCGGCATCGGCGGCGCGACGGCCATGGCGGTCGGGGCGACCCTCGCCCGGCTGGCACGGGTGGGGGAGCGGCGCCAGGTGCTGTGCGTCACCCACCTCGCCCAGCTGGCCGCGTTCGCCGACGTCCACCACACCGTGGTCAAGGAGGTCGTCGACGGACGGACCGTCACCCGGGTCCAGCGTGTCGCCGACGAGGACCGCGTCGCCGAGCTCGCCCGCATGCTCGGGGGCGACGCCGGCGGCGATGCCGGACGTGAGCACGCCCGCACCCTGTTGGAGGAGGCCGCCCGCCGTGCCGAATGACCTGCGTGCTCTCGGCAGCACCGTGCAGCTGCGGCCCGCCCGTCGGGGGCGGCGCCTGCTCGTCGCCCTGGCGGCCGGCGTCCTGGTGCTCGGTGCCGTCGGTGCACGGCTGAGCGACCACGACGATCCACCCCTGCAGGAGATCGTGACGCCGGCAGCTCCTGCAGTGGCGGCGCCGGAGCCGGCCGCGCCGGCCGCGGAGGACGAGCCGGTCGAGCCGGCGACGGTCCCGGTGCCGGTTCTCGGTCGGGTCGGCGACCTGCTGGTCCACCTGCCGGCCACGGAGGCCGTGCTGGTCAGCTACCACGAGGCCTCGTTCCCCGAGGCGCTCGCGGTGACGCCGTTCGGCCGGCTGACCGTCAACGACAACCCGACCCGGTCGCTGACCAGCGAGGACCACCCCGAGGGGCTGCCGTTCCACGTGCAGGTCTCCCGTGGTCGGACGAACGCGTCGACCAGCGCCGTCGACGTCGTGCTGCTGCCGGACGAGGAGGTGCGGGCTCCCGTGTCCGGCACCGTGACCGAGGTGCGGCCGTACCAGCTGTACGGCACCCACGACGACGTACGCATCGAGCTGCAGCCCGACGACAGCGAGCTGGCCGTCGTGCTGATCCACGTCGAGGACGTGGTGGTCCGGGCAGGCGATCGGGTCGCGGTCGGGGACGTCATCGCGGGCAACGCCAGGATGTTCCCCTTCGGCGCCGTCGTGGACCGCCAGACCGAGCCTGACCGCTACGGGCACGTCCACATGGAGGTCAAGACGCCCGAGTGACCTGCGCCCCGGGGGAGGACGCCGGGACGACACGGGACCTGTCGCGCGCCTGCTCGCTCCGACGCAGGTGGATGGCTACCGTCGAACGGACCGCTCCGCGGTCCCACTGGGGTTGACCACCACCGCGCCACGACCGGCCGGGCACCCCTCGCCGAGACCCAGGAGATGTGCATGACCCGCTCCCGCGAACCGAAGTTCGTCTTCGTCACGGGCGGTGTCTCCTCCGCGCTGGGGAAGGGCATCACGGCCGCCTCGCTCGGCCGGCTCCTCAAGGCCCGCGGGCTGAAGGTCGTGCTGCAGAAGCTCGACCCGTACATCAACGTCGACCCGGGGACGATGAACCCGTTCGAGCACGGCGAGGTGTTCGTCACCGACGACG
>CAYMGL010000192.1:0-5549 GCA_964389945.1 uncultured Actinomycetota bacterium | reverse complement strand
CCGCCGACGTTGTGGATCGCGTCCTGGTCGATGCGGCCGCCGCGGCGGGCGTAGCGGATGCGTGCCCGCTGCGTCATCGAGAGGTTCGCGCCCTCGCCGACGACGCGTGCACGGACCTCGTCCGCGTCGATGCGGATCTCGTCGTTGGCGCGGTCGCCGACGTCCTCGTGCCGTTCGTCGGGATCCTTGACGTAGGTGCCGATCCCGCCGAACCAGAGCAGGTCGACCGGCGCGCGGAGCACCGCCTGCAGCAGTTCCGCCGGCGACAGGCTCGTCGCGTCGAGCTGGAGGGCCTCGCGCACCTCGTCGGTCAGCTCGACGGACTTCGCGTCACGGCTGACGACCATCCCGCCCGGCGACAGGACGTCCCGGTCGTAGTCCTGCCAGGTGGAGCCCGGCTGGTCGAACAGCCGCTGTCGCTCGGCGAACGACGCGGCCGGGTCGGGGTCCGGGTCGAGGAAGACGTCGCGGTGGTCGAAGGCCGCCTGGAGCCGGATCGTGTCCGACGACAGCATGCCGTTGCCGAACACGTCGCCCGACATGTCGCCGACGCCGACGACGCTCACGGGCTCCTGCTCCGGGTGGATGCCGAGCTCGAGCAGGTGGCGTCGCACCGCGACCCAGGCGCCGCGTGCGGTGATCCCCAGGGCCTTGTGGTCGTAGCCCTTCGACCCGCCGCTGGCGAAGGCGTCGCCCAGCCAGAAACCGCGCCGCAGCGCGATGGCGTTCGCCACGTCGGAGAACGTGGCCGTGCCCTTGTCGGCCGCCACGACCAGGTACGGGTCGTCGTCGTCCCACCGGCGCACCCCCTCGGGGGGGACCACCGTGTCGCCGTCGAGGTCGTCGGTCACCGTCAGCAGTGCCTCGACGAAGACCTCGTACTGGCGGCGCACCTCGTCGCGCAGTGCCTCGCGGTCGCCCGGTGGCTGCCGCAGCACGAAGCCGCCCTTGGCGCCGGTCGGGACGATCACGGAGTTCTTCAGCACCTGCGCCTTCATGAGGCCGAGCACCTCGGTGCGCACGTCGTCCTGGCGGTCCGACCAGCGCAGGCCGCCGCGCGCCACGGGACCCCCGCGCAGGTGGATGCCCTCGACCCGGGGGCCGAAGACGAAGAGCTCCCGGTAGGGGACCGGTGCGGGGACCTCGGGGACGCGGGACGGGTCCAGCTTCAGCACGACCACCGGCAGGTCGGTGGGGGCGTGGACGTTCGTGCGCAGCGTCGCGCCGACCAGCGCCACGAGGTCGCGCAGGATGCGGTCGTGGTCGAGGCGCGCCACGGCGTCACAGCTGGCCAGCGCAGCCTCCCGTGCGGCGGCCACGGTGGCCTCGTCGGCTGCACGGTCGGGGTCGAAGCGGTCGTGGAAGTAGGCCACCACCGCCCGTGCGACGTCGGGGTTGGCCGCGAGTGCGTCATTGACGTACTCGGGCGTGTAGGCGGTGCCGACCTGCCGGCGGTAGCGGCGATAGGTGCGCAGGACGCTGACGTCGACCCAGGTGAGGTCGGCCGACAGCACGAGCCGGTGCAGCGAGTCCGAGGAGGTCCGTCCCGACCAGCAGGCCCGCAGCGTGTCGGCCACGCGCACCTGGTCGTCGACGGTCAGTTCGTCGGGCAGCCCACGGACACCGAAGTCGTGCAGGTGCAGGTCGGGGACGCCCGGCCGGTCCTCCAGCACGTGGGGACGTTCGTCGAGGACGTCCAGCCCGAGGTCCTCCAGCAGCGGCAGGAACTCCGACAGGACCAGGCGGCTGCCCCGCACCAGGGCGCGGATGCGGCCGTGGCCGTCCTCGTCCGGCACGATGCGGATGTCGAGGTCGTGCTGCTGGTCGTCGACCGCACGGATGTCGTCGACGGCGTCCCGTGCTGACGTCACCTCGCGGTACGACTGCGGCAGGCGGCTGACGACCTCCTCGTCCAGTCGGTGGGCGTCGCCCTCCCCGACGACGGCCTCGAGCTCGGCGGCCACCGCGTCGGACCACGACCGCGTCAGGCGGTGCAGCTCGCCCCCGAGCTCCTCGGCCGTGGGGATCGACACGTCGACGCCACGGGGCAGGTGCACCGCGAAGCGCACGAGCACCTCGTGGTCCTGTGCCAGGCTGACGTCGACGTCGACCTCGGGTGCACCGCCCTCGCTCGTCAGCAGCTCGACCAGGTGGTCCGTGAAGGCACGGCGCACCGCCGGCTCGTAGCGGTAGCGCGGCACCGTCGCCACGATCGAGACCGTGTTGGTGGACGGGTCGTGTCGCACGACCGCCCGGACGTCGTCGCGCTCGCGAGCCAGCACGAGCTCCACGACCATGCGGCGCAGCTCGCCCGGGGCGGCGCTGAACAGCTCGTCGCGGGGGATGGCCTCGAAGACCTCCGTGAGCTGCGCCTCGTCGTAGGAGCCCGCGACCACGTCCTCGGCCTCGAGGAGCCGCGCCAGCCGGCGGCGGAGGATCGGGGTCGTGCGGGCCGGCTGGGCCAGTGCGCCGCGCGTGAAGAGCCCGAGGATGCGCGTCAGGCCGACGACCTCGTCGTCCCCGTCACGTTCCAGCACGACGATCGAGTCCATCGGTGCGCGGCGCTGGACCCGCGACCGCTCCTCGGTCCGCGACACGCGGACGATGCGCGGGGTGAACAGCTCGGCGAGCTCACCCCCCGGGATGGTCGCCAGGGCATCGGGCGTGTCGTCGGCCTCCTCCCGCAGGATCCCGAGCCCGGAGGCGGGGCGGGGTGTCGGGCGACCGTCCTCGACGTCGTAGTCGCGCACGCCGAGCAGCACGAGGTTGCCCTCGTCGAGCCACGTCAGCAGTGACGCGACCTCGTCGCGCAGCTCCTCGTCGGTCCCCGGTGACAGCTCGCCGTCACGGATGCGTGTGGCCAGCTCCTGGAGGCGGTCCCGCATCGCGTGGAAGTCGTCGGTCGCGAACTCGACCTCGGCCAGTGCGGTCCCGAGCTCGCGCTCGAGCCGCTCCTGCTGGGCGTCGGTGAGGGCCCGGTCGAGCTCGACGTGGATGATCGACTCACGGCGCGCGGCCGTGCGGGCGGGCAGCACCGCGGTCAGCCGTCCCTGCTCGTCGCGTTCCGCCCCGATGATCGGGTGCAGCGCCCGGAGCGTGCCGAGGTCGAGCCGTCGCAGCGTCGCGAGGACGGTCGACAGCAGGAAGGGCCGGTCGAGACCGTGGATCTGGACGATGCCGACGGCGGGACCGTCGGCATCGAGCGACGGTGGCCGGTGGTCGATGCGGACCAGGGGGCCGGGCGATGCCACGACCTGGTCGAGCAGCTCGAGCAGCCCCGTGATCGCTGCCCGTGGGTCGGCCCCCTCGGCGAGGTCGGTGGGCAGGCGACGCAGGACGGCCCGGACGAACGAGGCCGTCAGCCCCTCGTCGATCCCGCGTGTCGCGGCTCGTCGGGCCACGGCGTCCACGAACTCGTCGGGCAGGGTCATGTCACCGGCGGTGACCTCCGCCATGTCGCTCTCCCGCGTGTCGACGGGCGCACGGTACTGCGCGGCCCGATGCCGGCGAGTGCGGTTCGCGTGACGGTCCGTCGAACGCAGCGACCCCGCGCCGGGCGGCGCGGGGTCGATCGGTGTCGCGGTGGCTCAGAGCTCGGCGAGCTTCTTGGCCAGGCGGGACTTGCGGCGGGCGGCGGCGTTGTCGTGGATCACGTTCTTGCCGGCGGCCTTGTCGAGCGCGGCGGTGGCGTCGCGGTAGGCGGCCTCGGCGGCCTCCTTGTCACCGGCGGCGACGGCCTCCTCGAAGCGACGGACCGTCGTGCGGGTGCGGGTGCGCACGCCCTTGTTGCGCTCACGCGCCTTCAGGTTCTGGCGGTTGCGCTTGATCTGGCTCTTGATGTTCGCCACGGGTGCGTCCTGGCTCGTTGAAGTGGGAGTGCGTGCGTCGACTGGCGCGACGGGGAAGGGGTGCCGGCAGTGCGGCGGTGGGATCGCGCTCGTGCGGTCCCGGGTCGCAGCGACGGCAGCAGTGATGGGTCCGCCGGCTGCGGTCCCGTGAACGGTATCGCGTGGTGCCGCGATCCGGCAAGCGTCGCACGTCACCCGGCAGGCCCGGGGGCCGGTGGGCGACAAGTACCCTCGGCGGTCGCCACCGTCGCCCCCGAGGCCCTCCCCACGTGACCACCCCGCTCGAGCGCATCCGCAACTTCTGCATCGTGGCCCACGTGGACCACGGCAAGTCGACGCTGGCCGACCGCATGCTCCAGGTCACCGAGCTCGTCGACCCGCGCAAGATGCGCGACCAGTACCTCGACAAGATGGACATCGAGCGCGAGCGCGGCATCACGATCAAGGCCCAGACGGCCCGCCTGCCGTACCGGCCGCTGGGCAAGGACGGTCCGGAGTACCAGCTCAACCTCATCGACACGCCCGGCCACGTCGACTTCTCCTACGAGGTGTCGCGGGCCCTCAACGCGTGCGAGGGCGCGATCCTGCTGGTCGACGCAGCCCAGGGGATGGAGGCACAGACGATCGCCAACCTCTACCTGGCGCTCGAGGCCGACCTCGAGATCATCCCGGTGCTCAACAAGATCGACCTGCCGGCTGCTCGACCCGACGAGATCGCGCGCGAGATGGTCTCGATCATCGGTGGCTCGCCGGACGACGTGCTGCGCATCAGCGCCAAGACCGGCGACGGCGTCGACAAGGTCCTCGACGCCATCGTCGACCAGGTCCCGCCACCGACCGGGGACGTCGACGCGCCGACCAAGGCCCTGATCTTCGACTCGGTGTTCGACCCCTACCGCGGCACGCTCGTCTACTTCCGTGTCGTCGACGGCTCGCTGACGCCGGGCGAGAAGATCCGGCTCATGGCGACCGGCTACGAGGCGCCGATCGACGACCTCGCGGTACACGCCCCGGAGGAGACCCCCATCGACCGGCTCGGGCCCGGCGAGGTGGGCCTGCTGACCGCTGCGATCAAGGAGGTCGGGCAGGCCAAGGTCGGTGACACGATCACCAACGCCGGCAAGGCCGCCGCGAGCGAGCCGCTGCCGGGCTACCGCGAGCCGTTGCCGATGGTGTTCTCGGGGCTCTACCCGGTCGACTCCGACGACTTCCCGGACCTGCGCGACGCGCTCGACAAGCTCCAGCTGAACGATGCGTCGTTCACCTTCGAGCCCGAGACGTCGGCCGCGCTCGGCTTCGGGTTCCGCTGCGGCTTCCTCGGGCTGCTGCACCTCGACATCATCACCGAGCGCATCGACCGCGAGTTCGGCATCCCGCTGGTCGCCACGGCCCCGTCGGTGCGCTACCGCATCCGCCTGGAGGACGAGAGCCGGGCCGACGAGGACCCGGAGTGGATCGAGGTCGCCAATCCGCAGGACCTGCCGCCGCCCAACAAGATCGACCACATCACCGAGCCGACCGTCGAGGCGATGATCCTCACGCCGTCGGAGTACGTCGGTCGCGTGATGCAGCTGTGCGAGGGCCGCCGCGGTGACATGAAGACCATGGACTACCTCACCGAGGACCGCGTCGAGCTGCGCTACGTGCTGCCGCTGGGCGAGATCATCACCGACTTCTTCGACCAGCTGAAGTCGATGACGC
>CAYMGL010000191.1:0-5610 GCA_964389945.1 uncultured Actinomycetota bacterium | reverse complement strand
CTCCGAGCCCCTCCCGCTGGGGACGGCTCCCGCTCCGTCTCCCGCTCAAGGCTTGGCACGCACTGTACCGACGTGCGCTGACCGCGCCAACAACAATTTCCATGGCGTTCGTGCAACAGATGTCACATGACCTGACGTCAGCACCAGTGAACGCCGTCAGGGGACCTCCGGCGGCCCGCCGTGGGGGTGCTGCACGCGGACCTCGCCGTCGACCTGCACGATGGTGGGCTGGATCCGGTCGGGCCGCCGGCCCTGCACCGCTGCCAGCAGCCCGTCCACGTCGTCGTGGGCCGCCAGCTCGGCCAGGACCTTGCGCGTGGGGAAGATCACGGTGAAGCGCCCGCTCTCGTGGCCGTCGAGGCAGGCCTGCGGCGACAGCCACCGCGCGCTCGTCGTCTCGACCTGGTCCGACGAGGCGGTGTCGCGCTGCCCGGCCGGCACCGCGGCGACGAAGAACCGGGTGTCGTAGCGGCGGTGCATCCCGTCGGGCGTCACCCACCAGGCGAACGGGTGGTAGGCGTCCAGCGTGAGCCGCAGGCCGCGGTCGCGCAGCAGCGCGGCGAGATCACCGCGGTCGTCACGCGCAGCAAGGGCCGCCCGGGCGTGGGCGACGTCGGGCTCGTCGAGCAGCGCGCCGTCGACCGGTGCCCCGTCGGCGTCCACCGCGAACAGGACCCCTGCCTCCTCGAACGACTCGCGGGCGGCGGCCACCAGCAGGCCGAGGCCACCGCGCGCGTCGGTGCCGAGGCGGGCACCGACGTCGGCCGGGTCACCGCCACGCCACAGCGCGGGGTCGAGGTCACGGTCGCTGTCCTCGACGCGGCCGCCCGGGAAGACGAGGGCGCCGCCGCTGAAGTCCGTCTCGACGTGGCGCTCCTGGACGAGGACCTCGAGGCCGGTCGCGCCGTCGCGCGCCACGATCACGGTCGACGCGTCGAGGGCCGGTCGCGACTCGCCGTCGTGCTCGCCGACCCGTGTCCGTGCCATTGCGCTGCCTCCCCGCCGTCACTGCGGCGCGACCTTACGGTCCGACCTGGCCCACCTGCACCGGAGCGAGCCATGGCGCAGTCGACCGCGGCGCGGGCCCGGGGTCGTGCCGGCGCCGGTGGTGGCGGTCGCAACCCCGAGCTCGACGGCACCCGCATGGTCGCCGTGGTCGCCGCCGTCGTGGTGCTGGTGGCACCGGCCGCGCTGCCGGGCTGGCTGCAGGGGCCCGGCCTGTCCGTCTCGAACCTGCTGCCGGCCGCGTTCGCCGTCGTCTCGGGCGTCGCGCTGGCCCACCAGGCCGCCGCGCGAGCGGGCGCCGGCGGCGGGTGGTGGACGGCGCGCGTGGTCCGCCGGGTCGTCGTCCTCGTCGGCGCCGGCCTGCTCCTGCAGGTGCTGGTGCGGCTCCCCAGCCTCGCGACCGTGTTCGACGGGCTGGTGCTCAGCGGCCACCTCGCCCGGCTCGGCGTCGCCACAGGCATCGGGATGCTGCTCGCACGACTCCCGCTGTCGACCCGTGGCCTGCTGGCCGTGATCCTGCTGGGTGGTCATGCCTGGCTGGTGTTCGGCGCCGGTGCCCCGGCCGCGACGGGGGGCGAGCTGGCGGGGTGGGACGCCCGGCTCCTCGCGGGCCGCGCAGCGACGCCGATGGACCCCGACGGCCTGACCGCCGTGGCACCGACCCTCGGGCTCGTGCTGGTCGGCACGATGCTCGGCGAGTGGCTCCGGCAGCGGCAGCGCGGTCTGGTGACGGTCCTGCTGCTGCTCGCCACGGCGGGCGTGCTCGCAGTCGGGGCGCGTGCCCTGACGGGCGTCGTGGTCGCCGACCCCGCGCTGTGGAGCCCCCCGACGAGCCTCGGCGCGGTGGCGCTCGTGGCCGCCGTCCTCGCGGTCGGGCAGGCCGCCACCCGTCGACCGTTCACCGACCGGCTCGTGGCACCGCTGGCCGTGGCCGGCCGCGTGACGTTGCCGTTGTGGATGGTCGCCGTGGTGGTCGACGCGTGGTTCCTCGACACCCGACCGGTGCGCTGGCTGCTGCGCGAGGTGCTGTGGCCGCCGCTCGGTGAGACCGGCGCCGCGATCACCCTCGGCCTGCTCGTGGGCCTCGCCCTGGTCCGCCTCGGCACCGCGCTCGCCGACCGCGGCCTCCACCTCCGCGCCTGAGGACGTCGAACGCCGCGAGCCTCGAACGAGCGCGGCGAGCGAGACGAGCAAGTTCCACGCAGACGATCGAAGCGAGCGGGTCAGCCGCGGATCTCGAGGATCGCCTCGATCTCGACCGGGGCGTCGAGCGGCAGGACCGGGACGCCGACCGCCGAACGGGCGTGGCGACCGTCCTCCCCGAGCACCTCGGCCAGCAGCTCGCTGGCGCCGTTGGCGACCAGGTGCTGCTGGGTGAAGTCCGGGGTGCTCGCGACGAAGCAGGTCAGCTTCACGACGCGGACCCGCGACAGCTCGCCGGCGGCGTCCTTCGCCTGGGCGAGGATGTTCACCGCGGCCTGGCGGGCCAGCTTCTCGGCCTCGGCGAGGGTGACCTCGCCGCCGACCTTGCCGGTCTGCGGCAGTCCACCGTCGACGACCGGCAGCTGCCCGGCCGTCATGACGATGTTGCCGGTCGCGTTCCACGGCTTGTACGCCGCGGCGGCTGCCGGAGCCGGCGGCAGGGTGAGGCCGAGTGCCTCCAGCCGCTGCTCGGGGGTGCGCCCGTCGGGTCCGTCGAAGTCCGTCACCTCACGCCTCCTGCTTGAAGTAGCCCACGCGCTCGCGTTCGACGACGAGCTCGAAGCCCTGCTCGGTCCACTGCCCCATGATGGCCTCACGGGCCGCCGGGGCGGGGACGAGCGGCACGGTCGCGTAGCGCCACCGTGTGCGCTCCGCCGGGTCGGTCGGACGACGCAGGTGGGCGGTCTCGCCCTCGACGTCGGTCAGCTCCCAGCCGTCGGCGCCGTGCTCGTTGAGCATCGCCTGCAGCGCGTGGTTGATCAGCGGCCGGGTGGTCGTCTCGTAGTCGGTCACGCGTCGCTCCGGCTGTCGTCGGGGACGGTCACGTCGTCCTCGTCGGCCGTCGGGCCCGCGTCGTCCGTCGCGGTCGGGTCGAACGCCTCGACGAGCAGGACCGCACCGTCGACGCCGTGCACGCGCACGGGCGAGCCGACCTTGCGCTTCTTGCCCTCACCGGTCCAGCGGGCGCGCCACAGGGCATCGGCGATGAACACGTGGCCCTCGGGGTTGAGCACCGAGCGGACGATGCCCGGGCGACCCACCAGCTCCTCCACGGCGACGTCGTCGGGCCCGGCCTGGGCCCGCAGCACGACGGTCATCACGATCACGAAGAAGACCAGGGCCGTGAGCGTGGTGAGCCCGACCAACCACGGGTCGACCGCGATCACGTCGCTGTCGTAGAACCAGTAGGAGCCGGCCGCGAAGGTCGCGGTGGCGACGGCGGTCACGGCGCCGAACCCCGCCACGGCGGTGTCCACCGCGTAGAGCAGCAACCCGAGCACGACCAGCGCGACGGCCCACCACGTGACGGGCAGCACGGTGAGACCGAACCCGCCGATGGCCACGGTGATGATCCCGGCGAACCCGGCCACGCCGAAGCCCGGCTGGAACACCTCGAACAGGAGCATCCCCAGCCCGACCACGAGCAGGAGGTAGATGAACGCCGGCGTCGTCGCGGCGTGCAGCAGGCGGCCGAGCAGACCGAGGCTGTGGAACCGCACGTTCACGCCGTCGCTGGGCAGCGCGAGCTGCGACGTGGTGCCGTCGGGGCTGGTGACGGTCGCGCCGTCCAGCTCGATCAGGAGCGGCTCGAGCTCGCGTGCGAGCAGGTCCAGCGCCTCGGTCGCGGCGGGGTCGTCGGCGTAGAGCTGGACCTCGCTCGGGTCCTCGGCGAAGACCGCTGCCCCCTCGGGCCAGCGGGCCTCGAGGCGTGCGAGGGCCGCGGCCTCGGCGTCGTCGGTCAGGTCGTCGGCGACGTCGAGCGGGGCGAGCGGTCCGAGCAGCGCGTCGGGGCTGGCGGCGCGGACGTCGGCGGCCGCGAGCAGCTCGAGCGCCCCACCGGCCAGTGCCGGGGCGGTGCCACCCGGCCGGGCGAAGACCACGACCGGCACCGGCGATGCCGCGATGTCGTCGGCGAGCGCCGCGGTGTCGACGCCCACGGCACCGCGGTGGTCCAGCTGCAGGATCACGAGGGTGCTCTCGCGCTGGGCGGCGTCGTCCAGCAGGGCGCGGATGGCGTCGGCCACGGGCGGGTCGAGGTAGCCGTCGACCGGCAGGATGTCCACGGTCGCGTCGGACGACGCGTCGGTCGTGGTCGCGCCGGCGGGGCCCGCGAGGACGCCGAGCAGGAGGCCCGCGAGCAGGGCGACGACGACTGCCGTGACCCGGCCGCGGAGGGCAGGAGAGGTGTGTGCACGCATGGGTGTGACGGTACCGCTGGGCTCCTGCCCACCCGACGCTGCACGATCGGCCGCGCGGGCGGCGCGCTCGCACCCCCGAGCACGCCTGTCGCACACCCCACACGCAATGTCCGAACCTGACACGGTCCGAAGGTGAATCGGCTGCCACGCCCCTTTCGAGGTCCTAGCCTCACATCGTGCGACAACAACGAGAGGATTGTCTCGTGGCCAGGCGACTGGGTGTGTCCAGGCAGGACGTCATCGCGGCAGCGGTGCGCCTGAGCGACGACGGTGGCCTCGAGGCGCTCACCGTCGCGGCGGTCGCCGACGCCGTCGGCTGCCGTCCACCGTCCGTCTACCACCACGTCGACGGCCTGGCGGGACTGTCGCGCGCGGTCGCGCTCGCCGCCACACGCGACCTCATCCAGACGCTCGAGGAGGCGACCGACGGGCTCGACGGCATGGCCGCCTGCACGGCGCTGGTCGACAGCGCCCGCGAGTGGGGCAGCACGCACCCCCACCGGGTCGAGGCGCTGCGCTACCACGACGAGGTCGAGGACCCGGACCTGGCCACCGCCCGTGCCGAGAGCCTGCTGCTGTTCCAGGACGCGGTCGCGG
Source organism: uncultured Actinomycetota bacterium (assembly GCA_964389945.1). Classification (GTDB taxonomy): domain Bacteria; phylum Actinomycetota; class Nitriliruptoria; order Nitriliruptorales; family Nitriliruptoraceae; genus JBFGFG01. Next base: position 607 of record CAYMGL010000191.1, on the reverse strand, counting down.
GGCTCGGCATCCCGGCCGAGGACCGACCGCCGCTCGTCGCGATGCTGCTGTCGGCGCTGCGTGGCGCGATCGACGGTGGCCACGACGCGAAGCGACACGAGGGTGACGGGCTCAGCGAGGCCCGCGTCGCCGGGAACGACCTCCTGATCACGCTCGCCATGGAGCACCTGACGACGGTCGCCGACCGCGCCGCGGCCCGCTGACGAGCGACCGACCACCCGACGCGGACCAGCACGTAGCCTCCTGCACGCACCCGCCCGGGGAGCCGCCGTGCCCGAACCGCCCGCCGTCCAGCTCGACGAGCTGCTGGCGCCGAACCTGCTGGTCGTCACCGGCAAGGGCGGGGTGGGCAAGACCACCGTCGCGGCCACGCTGGCCCTCGCGGCGGTCGAGCGAGGCCAACGCACGCTGCTGGTCGAGGTCGAGGACCGCCAGTCGTCGTCGCGGCTGTTCGGCACCCAGCCGTGGGACTACTCCGAACGCGAGTTCCGCCCACGCCTCCACGGCGCCTCGCTGGACCCCGCGGCCGCGGTCTACGAGTACCTCGAGCTCTTCTACGGGCTCAAGCGCGTCCAGTGGGTGATGGAGCGGTCCAACGCCATCGACT
>CAYMGL010000190.1:0-5620 GCA_964389945.1 uncultured Actinomycetota bacterium | reverse complement strand
CTGGTCTACAAGTCCACCCGCGTGCTGAACTTCGCGCAGGGTGAGATCGGCACCGTGGCCGCCTTCGTCGTCTACCTCGGCCTGGCCGGGTTCGACAAGAGCGTGATCCTCCAGCAGAGCGAGGTCGCCTTCTTCGAGATGGTCGGCTGGAGCATCCTGGCGATCATGGTCGGGGCCGTGCTGGCCGTCGTGATCAACCTGGGCATCGTCCAGCAGCTGCAGAACGCCGCACCCGTCACGACCCTCGTGGCGACGATCGGTGTCGCCCTGCTGCTCGTGGGCGCCGAGGTCCTGTACTTCGAGGCACTGCCCCGATCGTTCCCGCAGTTCCTCGCGGGCGGCCCGGGCGGCATCGAGCTCGGTGGGCTGTGCCTCTCGACGACCGCCGACGGCGCCTGCCTCGGCGCCGAGGGCACCTTCGCCGTCGGCGGGGTCAACATCACCTACCAGTTCCTGCTGACGACGGCGATCCTCGTCGTGGTCGCGGCCGCGCTCGGCCTGTTCTTCCGCACCCCGGCCGGCACCGCGCTGCTGGCCACCTCGCAGGAGCCCTTCGCGGCGCAGCTGTCCGGCGTGTCGGTCACCGCCATGTCGGCGCTGGCCTGGGGGACCGCGGGGGCGTTCGGCGCCCTGGCCGGGATCCTCGGTGGCGGCGTCTTCCAGTCCATCACGCCCGGCTTCATGACGTCACTGTTCCTCGTCCCGGCCATCGTCGCCGCGGTGCTCGGCGGCATCACGTCCATGCCGGGCGCAGTGGTCGGCTCGCTGCTGCTCGGCATCGTGCAGACGTTCGCCAACTCGGCCGTCGGCGCCAACGGCTGGTCCGTCCCGGGCCCGCCGCAGCTGGCCACCTTCGGTGTCCTGCTGCTGGTGCTGCTCTTCCGTCCCCGGGGCCTGTTCGGCAAGGAGGCCTGACCGATGGCGACCACGACTGCACCCGCACCCGCCCCGACCTCGAGCGAGCTCGGCACCGACGACCCGCGCAACCCGTGGACCCCGTCACCTGCCGGCCGCATCGCCCGCCTGGCCGTCTTCTCGCTGCTGCTGCTGGCCGCCGTCGCGGCCCCGTTGATCGTGCCCGACGTCCAGGTCAACCTGGTCACGCGCGCCTTCGTCTTCGGGATCATCGCGCTGTCGATGAACATCCTGATCGGCTACACCGGCACGGTGTCGCTCGGCCACCAGGCCTTCGTCGGCGTCGGTGCCTTCACGGCCGCCTACATCCTGACCAACGTCGGCCTGCCGTGGCTGGTCGCCGTGGCGGTCGCCATGCTCGTCGGCGCGCTCCAGGCACTCCTCATCGGGGTCCTCGCACTGCGCGTCCAGGGCTTCTTCTTCGCGATCGTGACGCTCGCCTACGGCTTGTTCACCAAGGAGGTCGTGTTCAACATCACGGCGCTGACCGGTGGCGGTGCCGGCGCCCAGGCCCCACGTCCGGCGTTCGTGGAGCCGTCCGCCGAGTACACGGGGGCGATCACCGGTGACGTCCGCTACGCCTGGCTGGCGCTCGCCTTCCTGGTCGTGATCTGGGTGCTCGACTGGCGCTTCACGTCCTCGCGGGGCGGTCGCGCCGTCCAGGCCCTGCGGGACGACTCGCGCGTCGCGGCGTCGTGGGGCATCAACGTCCGCGCGTTCACCCTGCTCGCGTTCGGGCTCTCGGGCGCGGTCGCGGGCATCGCCGGCGCGCTGTTCGCGTCGACCCAGGTGTTCGTCTCGCCCGAGTCCTTCACGCTCACGGTCGCACTGACCTACGTCCTGATGACCACCGTGGGTGGCGTGGGGTCCAGGCCCGGCGTCGTGCTCGGCGGGTTCGTCTTCGCCGGGCTGGCCCCGATCCTCACCGCCCTGCACGACACCCCCGGGTGGGGTGTCGCCCAGGAGGGCGGCGAGGAGGCCCTGGAGGTCTGTGCGACCGCACCACCCCGCGTCGTCGCCCTCGTCTTCGGGCTCGTGCTGGTCGGTGTCGGCGTCGAGGCCGTCCGCCACCTGTCCATGGGGGAGCGGCGGGCACCGTGGCAGCGTGCGCTCGGTGGCGTCATCCTCGTGGGTGCGCTGTACCTCGGCGCCGTCGTGGGCCTCGGTGGTGCCTTCGGCTGGTTCGGCGGCTACTGCATCTTCACGTCGATCACGCCGCTGATCGAGCCGGTCATCGGTGTCGTCCTGCTCCTGGTCACCCTCATCCAGTTCCCCGGCGGCATCGCCGAGCAGCTCGAGGCACCGCTGCGGTGGCTGTCGTTCGGCAAGTTCCACGAGGAGAAGTCGGCCTCGGTCGGCGGCGGTTCCGCCGCCGGCTCCTCCAGCATGCGGCCGTGAACGGAGTCTGCACATGAGCACCATCGACCGCATCAGCAGCCTCGCAGCCGAGCAGGCCGAGCGCGGGGGCGACGCCCCCGATCGCGTCCCGGTCCTGTCGACCCGTGGCATCGGGATCCGCTTCGGCGGCCTCCAGGCCCTCCAGGACGTCGACATGGAGGTCAACGAGTACGAGATCGTCGGGTTCATCGGGCCGAACGGCGCGGGCAAGACCACGTTCTTCAACTGCGTGACCGGCTTCTACAAGCCGACGACGGGGGACGTCTACGTCCGCGGCCAGCGGGTGACCGACCTGCGCCCCGACCAGCGTGCGAACCTCGGCATCGGCCGGTCGTTCCAGCAGGTCGGCCTGGTCCGGTCCTTCACGGTCCTCGAGAACCTGATGGTGTCGCAGCACCAGCACGTCAAGTACTCCGTCGCGGCCGGCATGCTCGGCATGCCGTGGTCACTGGAGGAGGAGGCGACGATGCGCGAGCGTGCGTTCGAGGTCCTCGACTACCTGGACCTGCTGCACCTGGCCGACGAACGCCTGGGCGGGCTGTCCTACGGCACGCTCAAGCAGGTGGAGGTCGCCGCGGTCCTCGCGACGGACCCCGACATCCTCATGCTCGACGAGCCGCTGGCCGGTCTCGGCCCCGAGGAGTCCGAGATCTTCGGTGAACGCCTCCTGCGGATGCGCCGCGAGCTCGGCCTGACCATCGTCATCATCGAGCACCACGTGCCGTTCATGCTGCGCGTGTGTGACTACGTCTACGTGCTGAACTTCGGCCAGCTGCTGGCCGAGGGGCTGCCCGAGACCATCCGCACCAACCGCGACGTCGCCGAGGCCTACATGGGCGAGGGCGCCGCGACGCTGGCCTGAGCGCCGGCGTCCCCTGGGCCAGCTCGCCCAGCAAGATCCACGAAGGAGTCCGCCGATGGCTGACCACGACCACACCGACGAGCCAGTGGGCGACGAGGTCCAGTGGTACCGCGACCCCGACGGCACCGAGTGGTTCGTCGAGGACGGCGTCCGCTTCGAGCTCGCCGACGACGGCTTCGCGTACCCCGTCGTGGGGGGCAGCACCGACCCCACCGGGGCCGAGCTGCTGGACGTGCTCCTCGAGGTCGAGGAGCCGGCAGCAGCCGACGTCGCCGAACCCGACGTCGACGGCACCGCCGACAGCGGGCGCCCGCTCGACCCCGCGTCGCCGTTCGCCCGACGGGCTCCCGACGAGACGACCGTGATCGCCTCGGCCGCGGCGGCGCCCGACGCAGCCACGTCCGACGACGACACGACCGACACCACCGCCGAGGGCGGCACCGAGACGGTGGCGCTGCCCCGGGTCGAGGTCGAGGAGCGCGACGGTGGGACGTCGCAGGAACGCCGACCGGATGACGTCGAGCCCCTGCTGCAGATCGAGGGGCTGGACGCCGGCTACGGGACCCTGCCCGTCCTGCAGGGCGTCGACATGGAGATCCAGCCCGGTGAGACGGCGGTCCTGCTCGGCCTGAACGGTGCGGGCAAGACGACGACCGCATGGACCGTGACCGGTGCGCTGGCCCCGTGGGGCGGCGCGATCCGGTACGACGGCGAGGACGTCAGCGGCTGGAACACCGCCAAGGCCGTTGCTGCCGGTGTCGTGATGGTGCCCGAGGGGCGCCGCGTCTTCGCCGACCTCTCGGTCGGCCGCAACCTGCAGGTCGGTGCCTGGGGCAAGCGCGGTGACCGTGACTGGGTCGACCACCAGCGGGAGGTCGTGTTCGACTACTTCCCACGGCTGCGCGAGCGTGAGAAGCAGCTGGCCGGGACGCTCTCGGGCGGCGAGCAGCAGATGCTCGCCGTCGGGCGCGGCCTGATGGCCGACCCACGCCTGCTCATCATCGACGAGGCGTCCATGGGACTGGCACCCGTGATCGTCAAGGACGTCTTCGACATCATCGCCCAGATCAACGAGGACGGCGTCACCGTGATGCTCATCGAGCAGAACGTGGGCGCGCTCGAGGTGGCCGACGTCGGCTACGTCATGGAGCAGGGCCGCATGGTCCGCGTGCTGCAGGGCGAGGAGCTGCGCGACCGGGCCGTGGTGTCGGAGGCGCTGATGGGCTGAGGACGCCCCAGAGCAAGCGAACGGGGAGGCCGTGTGGCCTCCCCGTCGTCGTGGCCGCGCCGTGTCACTCGGTGACGGCCGGCTCGCGCTCGATGCTGGAGCCGGACCGCGGCTCGGGCAGCGTGTCCTGCAGGGGGTCGGCGGTCTCGCCGGCGCCGACCGCCGCTGCGCGCTCCACGGCCTGTGCGATCGTGGCGGCGGTCTTGCGCAGCTCCTGGATGATCGCGAGCGTGCAGCCGGCGCCGACCAGGCCGACGCCCGCCAGGCCGCCCGAGACGACGTACGGCAGCTGCGCATCGACGAAGCGGGTGCTCGCCGCACCGTTCCAGCCCAGCACGATCAACAGGAAGCCCGCGAGGATGAGGGCCGTGGTCAGGTACGTGGTCGTCTTGGTGTTCATGCGCGGCCCGCTCGTGTCGGTGGTCGTGGGTCCCTTACCTGCTGCAACGCACAAGGTGTCGCAGGAGTGACGATCCGGCGGGGGGAGACGTGTCAGGTGTGCGTTGAGCGCCCCGGGGGAGCGCACGAATTGGCCCACAGGGGGCCCCGGTCGTTACTGTTCACAGCCGTCGCCGAGAGGTGACGGAGGCCGACACCGCACCAGCACGACGCGGTGCCCCGCAGCAGGATCGACGCGGACCGGCCGATTTGACACCTCCGGAACGACTCGGTTACAGTCCCCCGCCGCACAGGACAGCGTCCTGCCGCGATCGGGGCCCGCGCCCCAGGCAGCCACTCACACGGCACACCGGGACCGCGGAACACCGATTTGACAGACCCACGGGGCAGCATTACGCTTCCCCGTCCGGCCAGCCCGAGTGGCGGCCGGCTGCTTGTCGCCGCCCGCAGGGCGGAACGAGCATGACGGTGGCCGTCGGAAGCCAGCTCCGAAGCGCACAGCGCAGGTGAGCGGAACCCGGCAAGCCACGGACACCGATCCTTGAGAACTGCACAGCGTGCCAAAAGCCAGTAACGACTGGTCGCGAGACCAGTCACCCCGTCTGGCAGGATGGACCTTCGGGTCCTGAAAGCGCAGACGAGTTTTAACAGTCAGATGCCACGCTTCGGCGTGGGGACTGACACCCACAAATATGAGAGCCATGTCATAACTGGCTCTCCGCTTGTAAGACAAACCAGTAGCTGCCTTCGGGCAGACATACAGTTTCGTTTTCTCAACGGAGAGTTTGATCCTGGCTCAGGACGAACGCTGGCGGCGG
>CAYMGL010000189.1:0-5689 GCA_964389945.1 uncultured Actinomycetota bacterium | reverse complement strand
CGTGCGTGCTGCTCGGCAAGCCGAACGTCTACGGCTCGATCTTCCGGTTCGAGGGGCAGCTGAGCGTGTTCTACGCCCAGGAGGGGCCGTGCTACCGCTGCATGTTCCCCGAGCCGCCGCCACCCGGGATGGTCCCCAACTGCGCCGAGGGCGGTGTGTTCGGCGTCATGGCCGGCCACATCGGGACCGCACAGGCGACCGAGGGCATCAAGCTGCTCGCCGGCCTCGGCGACCCGATGATCGGCCGTCTCGGCCTGTACGACGCGCTGGACCAGCGGTGGAGCTACGTCAAGGTCAACAAGGACCCCGACTGCCCGGTCTGCGGCGAGGAGCCGACGGTCACCGAGCTGATCGACTACGAGGACTTCTGCGGCATGCCCGCGCACGACCGCGACGAGCAGGTCGGTGACACCACCGACGAGATCCTGCCGGTCGAGTACGCAGAGGACTGGGCCAAGCGCGAGGACGTCGTGCTGATCGACGTGCGTGAGCCCCACGAGTACGAGATCTCGCGCATCCCCGGCTCGGTGCTGATCCCCAAGGACACCCTGCCGAGCAAGCTGTCGGAGCTGGACGACGCCAAGACCTACGTCATGCAGTGCAAGTCGGGGGCGCGGTCGCGCGAGTCGACCCAGCTCCTGCGCGGTGCCGGATTCAAGGCCTACAACCTCTTCGGCGGCATCAACGCCTACGCACGCCAGGTCGACGACTCGATCCCGACCTACTGACCGTCAGCCGTCGGTGGCCTCGACCTGGGCCCCGGCGGCCTCGGCCTCGGCGGCCTCCTCGGCCTCGCGGTCGGCGGCATCGGCCTCGGCCTGCTCCTGGACCGCCTGCTGGTGGGCCGCCTCGCCGAACAGGCCGGCCTTGCGCTCGTCCAGCTCCGCGAGGCGCTGGTCGTCGCCGTAGAGGATCAGCACGTCGTCGGCGTGCACCTTGGTCCAGCCCTTGGGCGCACCGACGTACGTGCCGTCGGCCGCGCGCTGGATGCCGAGGACCAGGACGCCCTCGTCGCTGAGTCGCAGCTCGGCGAGGTCACGGTCGCACATCCAGTCCGTCTGCTCGACGACGAGCTCCATGACCGCGTACTCCCCGGCCACGTGCAGCAGGCGGGCGTAGTCCCGCGTGTCGATGTCGGTGTAGCGGCGCAGCAACCGGTGGATCACGGGTTGCAGGGCCCGGTCCACGGCCTTGGAGTTGGAGGCCCACAGGAGCAGCCCGAGGCCGACGATGAGCGTCACGGCGCTCTGTCCGAGCTCGAAGCGGCTGTCGATGTCGGCGAACGACACGGCTGCGGTCGCCACGACCGTGACGATGCCGGCGGACCCGGTCAGCATCAGCCACATGATGATGCGCCGCCGCACGGGGTGGTTGACGATCTGCTCGGACTCGGAGGTCGTGAAGCCGGCGCCGCTGAGGGCCGACCGCGCCTGGAAGCGGGCGGTCTCGCGCGAGAGACCCGTCAGCGTCAGGGCCACGGTCGCCACGCGGGTGATCAGCACCGAGACGGCGACGACCAGGACGACGGTCAGGGCTCCGAGCACGGGATTCCTCGAACGGGGCGGACGGACGACCACGATATGCCACGCTGCGGGGCGACCGACGCGATTGGGGCGCACGTGCTCGAGCTCGAGGACCGCTGGGTCTGGGACTTCTGGCACGTCCGCGACGGTGACGTCCACCACCTGTTCTTCCTCGCGGCACCACGGTCGCTCGGGGATCCCGACCTGCGCCACTGGCACGCGCGCGTCGGCCACGCGACCTCGGCCGACCTGCACGACTGGACCGTGCACGACGACGTGCTGGGGCCGGGCGCGCCGGGCGCCTTCGACGACCGCACCACATGGACCGGCAGTGTCGTGCGCGACGGCGACGGCTGGGTCATGGCCTACACGGGGACCAGCAGCGCCGAGGACGCGAAGGTCCAGCGCATCGGTGTCGCGCGGTCCGACGACCTCTTCACGTGGACGCGACAGCCTGACGGGGTGCTGCGCGCCGACCCCGCCCACTACGAGCGGCTCGACCTCGACGTCTGGTTCGACGAGGCATGGCGTGACCCGTGGTTGTTCCGGCACGGCGACCGCTGGCACTGCTTCGTCACGGCCAGGCGGAGTGAGGGTGCCGCACGTGACCGCGGGGTCATCGGGCACGCAGTCAGCGACGACCTGCGCAGCTGGGAGGTCCTGCCGCCGGTCACGCCGCCGGTCGGCCTCGGTCAGCTGGAGGTGCCGCAGCTGAGCAACGTCGGCGGCCACTGGCAGCTGCTGTTCTGCAGCGACGTCGAGACGCAGTCCGCCGCGGCCCGCCGCGACCTCCCGGGGACCGGGACCTACCACCTGGTCGGCGACGGGCCGCTCGGTCCGTTCCACGGGGACGTCCACCCGGTCCGGGCCGGCCCGGACCCCACGACCTACGCCGGTCGCGTCGTGGAGGATGCGGCCGGCCAGCAGTGGTTCCTGGCATGGGAACGGACCGATGCGGCCGGGCGGTTCGTCGGCCGCATCGGCCCACCGCGGCTCGTCCGGGCCGACGAGCACGGTCGGCTGCACCTCGAGTGAGGTCTCAGCCGGTCGTGCGCAGTCCTGCGGCGATGCCCGACGTGGCCACGGCGAGGGCGCGGCGCAGCGCCGGTTCGTCTGCACCACCGTCGAGGACCCGACCGAGCAGGTTGACCTGCAGCAGGTGCAGGGGGATGAGGTAGGGGTCGCGCAGCCGCTGCCGCTCGACCACCGCCGGGTCGTCCTCCAGCAACCGCTCGTGGCCGGCCAGGCGCAGCACGGCTGGCACCGTGCGCTCGTGCTCCTCGACGACGGCGCCGAAGACCGTCGCACGGTCCTCCTCGTCCGCGAGGTCGGCGTACCGGCGGGCGATGTCGAGGTTGCTCGTCGCCAGGCCGAGCTCCGCGTTCGCCGTCATCGTGGCCACCATCGGCCAGCCGTCGTGCATCGCGTGCAGCAGCGACCAGCGCTCCTCGTCGTCGCCGGCCCAGCTCGTCAGGGCCGTGCCGAGGCCGAACCAGGCCGGCATCGCGATGCGCGACTGCGTCCAGGCGAAGACCCACGGGATGGCGCGCAGGTCGTCGATCCCGGCCGTCTCGCGCCGCTTGGCCGGTCGCGACGCGAGGTTGAGCTCCCCGATGAACGACAGCGGGGTGGCGTCGGCGACGAAGCGGGCGGTGGCCGGTTCGTCGTGGGCGAACGCGCGGTAGGCCGTCCGTGACCGCGCAGCGAGCTCGACCACGACCTCCTCCCACGCGGGCCGGCCGGCGGTGCGCTCGCCGTCGCCGGGGAGCGCGGTGCGCAGGACGGCGTTGCAGACCTGCTCGAGGTGCCGCCGCGCCCGCCGCGGGTCGCGGTAGCGGTGGGTGACGACCTCGCCCTGCTCGGTCAGCTTGATGCGCCCGGCGACGCTGTCGGCCGGCTGCGCGAGGATGGCGGCGGCGGCGGGGCCCCCGCCACGGCCGATCGAGCCGCCGCGGCCGTGGAAGAGGGTGAGGGTGAGGTCGTGCTCGGCCGCGACCTCGGCCAGTTCGCGCTGGGCACGGAACAGCGCCCACGTGGAGGCGAGGTAGCCGGAGTCCTTGCCGGAGTCGGAGTACCCGATCATGATCTGCAGCTCGTCGCCGCGCGAGGCGAGGTGACGGCGGTACGCAGGCACGGCGAGGAGCGACCGCATGGTCCGTGCCGCGCCGGCGAGGTCGTCCACCGTCTCGAACAGCGGGACCATGTCGAGCGCGTCGTCGACGCCGGCGTCCGCGGCGAGCAGCAGCAGCCCGAGCACGTCGGACGGGTGCGTGGCCATCGAGATGACGTACGCCTCGATGACCTCGCGTCCGACACGGTCGTGCGCGCGGCTGACCAGCCGCAGCAGGTCGACCGTCTGCGCGGTCTCGTCGGTCAGGCGGCCGAGGTCGTGCGGCGCCAGCGGTCGGCGGTTCTCCAGCTGCTCGACGTAGACGGCGGCCCGTTGCTCCTCACTGAGGCTCGCGGGGTCGTCGACCACCTCGTACCGGGTCAGCAGCTCGTCCAGCGCCGCCCGGTGGCGTGCGGCGTGCTGGCGCAGGTCCAGGCGGACGAGGTGGAAGCCGAAGACGCGCACCTGGCGGCGGAGGCGACCGAGCCGGCCGTTCGCCAGGGCGTGGGCACCGGCCTCCTCCAGCGAGTCCGCCATCACGTCGAGGTCGTGCAGGAACGCCGCGGCGTCCCGGTAGGCCAGCTCGTCGGGCAGGTGGTCTGCGTGCCAGGGCTGCCGCGCCGCGCGACCGGTCGCCTCGAGGCGCGCGTACACCAGCAGCATGAGCTGGCGGTAGGGCTGCTTGGGGTACTTGCGCTCGGCCTCGGCGGCCACGTCGGGCAGCATCGCCATGGTCTCGGCGAGCAGCTCGTCGAACGCCGTCGTCGTGGCGTAGCGCTCCGACGTGGACAGCAGGCCGTGCATGTCGTCGATGGCCCGTTGGTGCACCCGGATCGCGAGCAGCGTCGCCTCGCGGATCGCCTGCTCGGTGACGGCGGTCGTGACGTTGGGGTTGCCGTCACGGTCACCCCCCATCCACGAGCCGATGCGCAGGAACGGCGGGACCGAGAGGTCGGCGTCCGGCCAGTGCGACGCGAGGGCCTCCTCGAACTCCTCGAGCACCCGCGGCACGACGTCGACGAGCGTCTGCTCGACCCACCACAACCCGTTGCGCACCTCGTCCATGACCGAGGGCGGTCGGACCCGGGTCTCGTCGGTCTGCCACAGGGAGGTGATCTCCTCGTGCAGCAGCTGGTGCAGCTCGCGCCGGCGCCACGGGACCGGGTCGGTCTCGTCGAGCTCGGCGAGGAAGCCACCGATGCGCGACAGCTTGGTCAGCACGGTGCGTCGCTTCGCCTCGGTGGGGTGGGCCGTGAGCACGGGCTGCACGAGGAGGCGGTCGAGCAGCTCACGCACCTCCGCTGCCGACAGACCGGCGGCAGCGAGGGCCGCCACGGCCTCCCGGACCGAGCCGTCACGCGCGACGCCCTCCTGCTCGGCAGCACGGTCACGGTCGAGGGTGGCGTGGACGCGCTGCTGTTCCTCGGCGAGGTTGATCAGTCGGAACCAGGTGGCGAACGCACGGGCCAGGACCTCGGTGCGGTCCGGCGGGACCTCGTCGAGCAGTGCCCCGACCTCGGTCGCCGCGGCCTCGTCGCCGTCCGCCGCCCGCACCGACAGCGAACGGACGCGTTCGACCAGCGCGCGGACGTCCTCGCCCTCCTGCTCGGCGATCACGTCACCGAGCGTGTTGCCCAGCAGACGGACGAGGGTCGGGCGGTTCGTGGGCACGAGTGGGTCCTCAACAGCGCGACGACGGTCGGAGCGGGGGTGTGCATCGTGCCGCGCCGGGACACGTCACGCAGGCACTGCTGGCCCCGTCCGGTTAGCGTGCGGCCGTCGACCAACAGCCTGCGGAGGTGCCTGTGGACCCGTTCGTGAGCGGTGAGTGGCTGGAGGAACACCTCGACGAGGTCATCGTCTGCGACGTCCGGTGGGCGCCCGGCGGCGACACGATCAAGGCGTACAACGAGGGGCACGTCCCGGGGGCGGTGCAGGTCGACCTCGACCGTGACCTGGCCTCCGCGCCGACGCCCGAGGAGGGGCGCCACCCGCTCCCGGACGCCGCGACGTGGTCGGCGACGCTCGGTCGGCTCGGCATCGGGCCCGACGACAC
>CAYMGL010000188.1:0-5746 GCA_964389945.1 uncultured Actinomycetota bacterium | reverse complement strand
CCTGGGGGCTCGGGCTGGACGGTGGGCCACCCTGCGACCCGACACTGGACCCCGGTGCCGGGCTCCGCGTCCTGCCCGCGCCCGAGGAGCAAACGTGACCGCGCCCGACCTGCTCGGCATCGTCAACGTCAACACCAACTCGTTCTCCGACCCGCACGAGCGCAGCGAGGTCGCCGAGCACGTGACCTTCGCGCGCCGGCTGCTGTCCCACGGCGCCACCATGCTCGACCTCGGTGCCCAGTCGGCGACGACCGACATCCCGGCCGAGGACCCGGCCGACGAGGTCGCCGTGCTCGTCCCCGCCGTCGAGGCGCTGCGCGACGAGACCACGCTGAGCATCGACACCTACAAGGTCGAGGTGGCCGGACCCGTGCTCGCCGCAGGTGCACACGTGCTCAACGACTACTCGGGCATGAGCCAGCCCGACGTCGTGGGACTCTGCGCCGACCACGGCGCGACGTACGTGCTCACCCACAACGAGGGCAGGCCGAAGGAGCGCCTCACCGACCCGCGCCGGTACGGCGACGTCGTCGACGCGATCACCAGGTTCGTCGAGCCGCTGCTGGAACGGTGTCGGGACGCGGGCCTCGACGACGACCGGGTCTGGATCGACCCGGGCGTCGACCTGTCGAAGACCCCGGCGCAGACCCTGGCGATGCTGCGCGCCACACAGCGCCTGCTCGACCGCTTCGACCACCGCCTCCTGCTCGCCATCTCGCGCAAGGACGTCCTCGGCGCCGCACTGGGGCGCGGACCGAGGGAGCGTGACGCCGGGACCCTGGCGCTCGCGCTGTGGCTCGCGACCGAGGTCGACGACCCGCGGCGGCTGGTGCTCCGCGTGCACGACCCGCGGGCGATCGCGGACGGCCTGCGGACGTGGTCGCTGCTGGACGGCACCGAGGACCTCCCCGATGACACCACGCTGGACCGTGCACTGTTCCGCGCCCGACGGGGCACATAGGTTCAGCGACGACGCGGAGGCGACGAGATGGCGCGGTGGGGACGACTCGGGACCAGTGGCGACGTCGAGGATCGCAGGGGTCGCCCCGCGGCACGTGCGGCCGGCGGCATCGGCGGGCTCGGCATCATCGGCGCGATCATCTTCTTCCTGCTGTCCGGCGGCGAGGACCTCGGCCCGTTGCTCGAGCAGGTCGCGGCCGGGACCGCGCCGCAGCAGCAGGTCGACACCGCCGAGTTCGAGGGGCTGGACGACTACGAGGCGTTCGCCTCGACGGTGCTCGGCTCGACCGACGTCGTCTGGGACGAGATCTTCACCGCGAACGGGCTCGACTACGCAGAGCCGCGACTGGTGCTGTTCCGCCGGGCCACCGAGTCCGGGTGCGGCACCGCCACGTCTGCGATCGGCCCCCACTACTGCCCCGCCGACCAGACGATCTACCTCGACGAGACCTTCTTCGACGAACTCGTGCGGCGGTTCGGCGCGCAGGGCGGCGACGTCGCCGAGGCCTACGTGATCGGCCACGAGGTCGGCCACCACGTCCAGACCCTGCTGGGCATCAACCAGCAGGTCCAGGAGCGGCAGCAGGGCCTGCCACGGGCCGAGGCCAACGAGCTGTCGGTCGCGTTGGAGCTGCAGGCGGACTGCTTCGCGGGCGTCTGGGCGAACAGCCTGCTCGGCGAGGGCGTCTTCGAGCCGGGCGAGCTCGAGGAGGCCCTCGACGCCGCGGAGGCGGTCGGTGACGACCGCATCCAGGAGGCGATCCAGGGCAGCACCAACCCCGAGTCGTGGACCCACGGGTCGTCCGCGCAGCGCCGGGAGTGGCTGACGACCGGGCTCGAGACGGGCGACCCCGGGGCCTGCGACACCTTCGGCTGACGGCCGATTCGAGCCCTCCGGCCCTAGCCGACGGCCGGCTCGTGGCGGACCGTGGTCGTGGCGGTGCACCCGTGGCCAGAGAGGTGGGCAGCCGAGATGGACACCATCACGGTCCAGCACGACACGAACCCCGTGGCACTCGTCGACTGCCCTGGTTGCGGCACGCCGTTCGCGTGGCCGCCGACGGGCCGATGCACCCGGTGCGGGGCGGACCTGGCGGGGCGCACCGCGACGGCGATCTTCGACGTCGACCGCGAGGCGGCGGCGCTCCGCGAGGAGCGTGCAGCACTGGTCACCGAGCTGCGTGCCGCGTCGCAGCCACCTGCTGGACGGCTGCCCGCGACGGCGATGCCGCCGCCCGTGGTCCGTGCCGGGCGAGGCCCCACGCGCAGCCGCCTGCGGCCGCAGCTCCTGCTCGCCGCCGCCGGCGCCGTCCTGCTGCTCGCCGCCGCGGTCGTGTTCATCGCCGTCACCTGGCCGACCTGGCCCGCCGGGGCGCAGGTGGCGTTCGTCGTGGCACTGACCGCGGTCGGTGCCGTGGCCGCACGTGGCACGGCCCGGCGCGCGCTGGCGGCGACCGCAGACGCCCTCGGTGTGCTCACGTTGGCAGTCGCTGCCTACAGCCTGCTCGCCGCCCGCGCCGAGGGGCTGGCCGGGCTCGCGGCGGTCGACGTCCAGCTCTGGGTCGCGCTGGTCGCGACCGCGGTCGCGGTCGCCGCCCGGCCGTTCACCCACTGGGCGGGACTGCGTGACACCCCGCGGCGCGCGGCCGCACTGGCAGCCGTCGTCGCCGGCGGCAGCGGGTTGCTGTGGCTGGCCCAGCTGCACCTCACGACCCCCCGTGGCCTCGCCCCGCTGGCAGCCGCACCGGCCGTCGCCGGCCTGCTCCTGCTCCACGGCAGGTGGGTGCTCCGTCGCGACGACGTGGTCCGTCACCTGGTGCCCGCGGTCCCGGCCGCGCTCCTCGGTGGTGCCGCGGTCGCCACCGGGCTCGTGGCGCTGACGCTGCAGTCGAGCGTGGCCGTCGCCGTCGCGGCTGCGGTCGGCATCCCGCTGCTGCTGGTCACCCGTCGCAGGGCCCCGACGGCAGCGTGGACCTTCGCCGGTGCCACGATCGCGGCGCTGTGGCTGGTCCAGCTCGTGACGTTCCTGACCACGGAGGCGACCGCCGGGGCGCTGGGCCTCGAGGCCCCGCGGCTGGTCACGTTCAGCGTCGTCGCAGCCCTCGGCGTGACAGCGGCGCAGTGGTGGCGCCCGCCCGCGCCGTGGCGCGACCCGGTCCTGTTGGCGGCCGGCCTCGCTGCGGTCCCCGCTGTCGGCGTGACGCTGGACGCCTGGTCGGCACCGGCAGCGGTCGTGTCGACGGTCCTCGCCGAGCCGTTCCACGGCTGGCCGGACGCCGACCCGCTGTCGGCCTCGGTCGTGCTGCTCGCGGTGGCGGCCCTGACGCTCGGTGCCGCCCTGGTGAACCGGCTGCGTCGTGACCTGGTCCTGCCGTTCGTCGCGGCAGGGGCCACGACCATCGCCGCGGTCGTGGCTGTCGCCGGTGCGGCCGGAGGGCTGCTCCCCGCAGCGGCGCCGCTGCTCGTGGCCGGTCTCGCGGCGTGCACCGCGGCGTGGTGGTGGGAGGCACACCCGTCCGCGTGGGTGCCCGTCGTCGTGACCCACACCACGGCCCTGGTGCTGGCCGGCGTCGACCTCGAGCTGTTCGCCGCGACCGCAGCGGCCGTCGCGGTCCACCTCGTGTGGGTCGCGGCGCGCCGGCACCACCCGGTCGCGGCTGCCGGCGGCGTGGCGTCGGGGCTGCTGGCGGTCGCCGCGACGAGCGAGGCGCTGGCCTGGTCGACCGGGACGACGACACTCCTGGTCACCCTGGCCGGCGGCGCCGTCATGGTCTGGGCACAGCTGGCCGGCGCCGGCCGCACGTGGCGGCACGGCGCCACCGACACGGTGGTTGCGATCACGGCGGTCGCGGCGACGCTCGTCGCGCAGGCGGCCGCACCCGCCGCCACCGTGGCCGCGCAGCTCGCGACGATCGCCGTCGTCGCCGTCGTCCACGCGGCACGTCCCGGGCGCGGCTGGACGGTGTGGGTCGCCAGCACGGCAACGTCCCTGGCCGTGTGGTCGCTCCTCGCCGATCAGGGCGTCGAGGTCGTCGAGGCCTTCACGCTGCCGGCTGCCCTGGCGCTGGCCGCGGCCGGCACGTGGCGACTCCACGTGTCCGACACGTCGAGCTGGACGGCACTGTCGCCCGCCTGCTTGATGGCGGCGCTTCCGACGCTGGCGATCCTCCTCGACGGACCCGACCCGGCACGGGTGCTGCTGCTGGCGACCGGCGCCGTCGCCGCGTCGCTGGTCGGCCACGCACGGCGTCTGGCCGCCCCGCTGGCCCTCGGGACCGTCACCGCGATGCTCGCGGCGGTCCTGCAGCTGTACGACTGGAGCCTGCACCTGCCCCGCTGGGTGACGTTCGGCGTGCTCGGCCTCGCCCTGATCGGCACGTCGGCCACCTACGAGGCGCAGCTGCGCCGCGCCCGGGCGGCGCGGGAGCACCTGCAGGCACTGCGCTGACGCGTCAGACGCGCAGGTCGCGTGCGCCGGTGTCGCCGCCGACGACGAAGCCCACGACGCTGCCGGGGCCGGCGTCGGCGTCGAGGTCGACGACCTCACGCGCGACCTCACGCACCTCGGCGAGGAAGTCCTCGTGTGCGCCGTTGGCCGGGTCCTCACGGGTGCCCGTCGCGTAGGCGACGAGCAGCGCCGCCTCGCGGCCGTCCTCCTTGACGCGCAGCACACGGCCGAGCCGCTGGACCATCTGGCGCCGGGACCGGAAGGCGGCCAGGACGACGGCGACCTCGGCCTCGGGGACGTCGACGCCCTCGTCGAGGACGCGTGGTGCGACCACGCACGAGAGGTTGCCGTTGCGGAACTGCGCCATGCGGATGCGACGCCGCTTGTCGGTCAGCCCGCCGTGGAGCTCCTCGGCGGCGACGCCGGCGTCCGCGAGCATGGCGGTCGCCTGCTCGGCCTGCTCGACGGTGTCGGTGAACACCAGCGCACGTCGGTCGACGAGCGCGGGCGCCACCAGCCGCACCACGTCGAGCTTGCCGGCCGACTGTGCAGCGACGTCACGACGCGCCCGCAGTGCCGCCAGGAAGGCGCGCGCGTCGGCCACCTCCTGCGAGGCCCGCCCGGGTGGCGTCCCCTGCGCCTCGCCGACCACCGTCGCCGCCCGGGCGATCATCTCCAGGGGATGACGTGGCCAGCCGTGGCCGAGCAGCGTCGAGCGAAGCTGCCTGACGCGCGCGTCGTGGGTGTCGTAGGCGCGCTGCTCGTGCTCGTCGAGGGCCGTGCCCACGAGCCCGACGCGGAAGGGCGCGATGACGCCGTCCCGGGCTGCGTCCGCGTAGCCGTACGTGTGCACGACGCCACCGAAGTACGGCCCCAGCACCTCGACGAGCCCGTCGTCGCTGCGCTCGTACGTCGCGGTCAGCGCCAGCCGCATCGCGAACGCGTCCCGCAGCGCGGCACCCCAGGTCGGCGCGCCGTACCGGTGCGCCTCGTCGGCCACGAGCAGCCCCAGCGCACCCTGCGGCAGGTCGACCGCGACCGCCGCCGCGGAGTGCGGAGTGGCGATGACGACGTGGTGGTCGTGCAGGTCGGCGTCCCCGCCCCCGCCGAGCCGCCCGATCCGGGCCGTCGGGACCCACGTGCGCAGCTCCGCCGCCCACTGGTCCTGCAGGTCCAGCGTCGGTACGAGCACCATCGCCCGACCGCCGCGGGCCAGTGCCGCCCGCACGGCAGCGATGGCCAGCCTCGTCTTGCCGGCGCCGGTGATCGCCTCGACGACGCCCCGGCACCCGCGCTCCACCCACGTGGCGAACGCGTCGACCTGCCAGTCCCGCAGCT
>CAYMGL010000187.1:0-5774 GCA_964389945.1 uncultured Actinomycetota bacterium | reverse complement strand
GCAGCGAAGCTCGGCAGGGAGGAGTGCTCGACGAGGGGCATGCCGGCGACCGTAGGCGAGCCACGGCGTCTCGAGGGTGCCCGGCTGTGCCGACAGTGCGAACCCCGGGCCCTCCACGGTGGCTGCGGGTGAGACCCCCGGTTTCCCGCCGGATCCTCCCACCAGGGGGCTCTGTAGGGTGGACAGCGTGCCTCCCGAGGCGGGGAGTGACGATGACGGCTGACGGTTTCCGTGGCGCGCGCGACGCCTACGAACGACGCGCGTGGGGCGACGTGTGCGAGCGTCTGGAGCCGGTCGAGGCGACCGAGGGGCTCGCCCCGCCGGACCTCCGGCGGCTCGCCGTCGCGCAGTACCTGACCGGCCGGGTCGACCAGGCGATGTCGTCGCTCGAGCGGCTCCACAGGGCGCTGTGTGACGAGGACGACCTCTGTGGGGCCGCGCGGTGGGCAGGGTGGCTCGCGCTGCTGCACGGGCAGCACGGGCAGCACGCCCAGTGCAGCGGCTGGCTCGCCCGCGGTGACGACCTGCTGCGACAGCACGGGGCCGAGTGCGCCGGACAGGGACTCCTGCTGGTGCCACCCGCGCTCCAGGCCCTCGGGGCCGGCGACCCCGGGACGGCACGTGAGCACTGCCGCCGCATCACCGCGCTGGGACGACGCCTCGACGACCCCGAGCTGCTCGTGCTCGGGCGCCTCGGCGAGGGCCAGGCGCTCGTCGCCGCCGGCGAGGTCGAGGACGGCATCGCGCGACTGGACCACGCGATGGTCGCGGCGACCACCGAGGAGGTGCTGCCCATCCTCGCCGGCATCGCCTACTGCGCCGTCATCAGCACGTGCCGCGCCATCTTCGACCTGCGGCGGGCACAGGAGTGGACCGAGGTGCTCCGTCGGTGGTGCGACGACCAGCAGTCGCTGCGGCCGTTCCGTGGGGAGTGTCTCGTCCACCGGTCGGAGATCGAGCTGCTCCGGGGCGACTGGGACGCCGCCCGTGACCAGGTCGAGGAGGCCTGCCGCCACTTCGCGACCATCCCGTACGACCCGGCCGTGGGCGCAGCGCGCTACCAGCTGGCCGAGGTACTGCGTCTGCAGGGGGACCTCGACGGTGCCGAGGCGGCGTACACCGAGGCAGCGGCGTACGGCCACCGGCCCCAGCCGGGGCTGGCCCTGCTGCGGCTGGCGCAGGGGCGGACCGGTGACGCCGCGACGGCCATCCGCCGTGCGCTGGACGAGGCCGCCGACGACCACGCGCGACGCGCCGCACTGCTCCCGGCCCACGTCGAGATCTCCCTGGCCGCAGGGGACGTCGCGGCCGCCGAGCGCAGCGCGACCGAGCTCGTCGATGTGGCCTCGCGCGCGGGCTCGACGTACCTCGACGGGGCCGCGGCCCACGCCCGCGGCACGGTCGCGCTGCTGCGCGGCGACACCCTGCAGGCCACCGAGGCGGGCCGCACCGCGCTCCAGCAGTGGCGCCGGCTCGAGACGCCCTACGAGGCGGCACGCAGCCACGTCCTGCTCGCCCGCGCCCACCGCGCCGTCGGCGACCACGACACCGCCGAGCTCGAGTTCACGACCGCGCGACGCGCCCTGACGACGCTCGGGGCCACCACCGCCCTGGCCGAGGTCGACGAGCTGGCGGACCAGCGCGGCGACGCACCCGGTGGTCTGACGCCACGGGAGGTCGAGGTGCTGCGGGTCGTCGCGACCGGCGCGAGCAACCGTGCCGTCGCCGAGCAACTGGTCATCAGCGACCGCACGGTCGCCCGGCACCTCAGCAACATCTTCGCGAAGCTCGACGTGGGCTCGCGGGCCGCGGCGACGGCGTGGGCGTACGAGCACGGGCTCGTCTGACCGCAGGCTCCGAGGGGCCGTCTGCACAGAACGACCCACACGCCGTCCGGCCGAGTTGGTCAGTTCGCCGGACGCGGTCGCCGCCGCGTCACCCGACGCTGGTCCCCACCAGGGACGGGAGACACGATGGACACCGGGATCGAGTACCACGAGACGATCGTCGTCGGCGGGGGCCAGGCGGGACTGGCCACGGCGAAGCTGCTGGCCGACCGGGGCCGGGAGTGCCTCGTCGTCGACGGCCTCGCGGCCGTCGGTGACAACTGGCGCCGGCACTACGACTCGCTGCGGCTGTACAACCCCGCGGCGATCTGCGGACTGCCCGGCATGGACTTCCCCGCACCCGGCGACCACTTCCCACGGCGCGACGAGGTCGCCGCGTTCCTCGCCGCCTACGCGGACCGCTTCGACCTGCCCGTGCGCACCTCCACGTGGGTCCGCGAGGTCACCCGGCTCGACGACGGCTACCGGGTCACCACCAGCGGCGGCGTGCTGCAGGCCCGCAACGTCGTGGTGGCGACGGGCACCTTCGGCCGCCCGTTCACCCCGACCGTCGCGGACGAGCTCGACCCGTCGATCCACCAGCTCCACTCCTCGCAGTACCGCAACCCGTCGGACCTGGAGCCGGGTCCCGTGCTGGTCGTCGGGGCCTCGCACTCCGGCGCGGACCTCGCGTTCGAGACGGCCGAGGCCGGCCACGAGACCGTCCTGGTCGGCCGCGACACCGGCGAGCTGCCGGTCGACATCGACGGGCGGCTGCAACGGCTGATCACCCACCTGCTGCCGTTCGTCGCCGCGCGGGTGCTGTCGCTGTCGACACCGATCGGCCGCAGGATGCAGCCCGAGGTCCGGACGCACGGCGGTCCGCTGCTGCGCATCAAGCGAGCCGACCTCGAGGCAGCGGGGGTGGAACGGCTGACGGAGCGGGTCGTCGGCGCCACTGGTGGCCGGCCGAGGCTCGACGGCGGGCGCGTCCTGGACGTCGCCAACGTCCTGTGGTGCACCGGCTTCCGCCAGGACTTCAGCTGGATCCGGCCGTCCGTGACGGGTGACGACGGGTGGCCGCGTGAACACCTCGGGGTCGTCGAGGAGTCGCCCGGGCTGTACTTCGTAGGGCTCGCGTTCCAGTCGTCGTTCGCCTCGATGCTCATCGTCGGCGCGGGCCGCGACGCCCGCCACGTCGTGGACCACATCGTCGACACGAGGACGCTGCAGCGCCACGCGGTGCCGACCGGTGGGTGACGCGTCGCCCGCGGGTCCGGGCCCCGGCGACCGGTCGCGTCCGGGCGCGCTCGACCCCGCACGACGACGAATCGCCCCGGCGCGGGCCGGGGCGATGCTGCCGGTCCGGGCCGTGAGGCCCGGACGCTGGCGGAGGGTGGGGGATTTGAACCCCCGATGGGGCAGGACCCCATACACGGATTCCAGCCGTGCGCCATAAACCGGACTAGGCGAACCCTCCAGTGGATTGCCGGCCGTTGCGGCCGGACGCGTACGACCCGAGGGCCGTACGGCCAGCGCAGGGTACCGATGCCGTGGGCAGGTGGGTTCGCCCCGTTCGCACGGCTGGGGTGGCGGTGACCGGTCAGCAGCCGCGACGGTTCGTGCTCGAACCGCCAGCCCCGGAGCCCACCGATGATGGTCTCGGACGCCGACCGTGCCGCCGTGGCACGGCAGGTTGCCGCGACCCTGCGTGGGGGCGCGCCAGACGAGGACGACCGCTTCCGCTCGACCACGGACGACGACGAGGGCGCCTTCGTCCGCGCGATGGCCCTCGAGGCCGCCACGATGCTGGAGGACAAGCCGGCCGACCGGGTCCTGGCGTGGGCTGCCAACGTCGTGCCCCGCTTCGTCGTCACGTCGTCGTTCGGCGCCGAGTCGGCGGTCCTGCTGCACATGGTCAGCAAGGTCGCACCGCACCTGCCGGTGTTCTTCCTCGACACCGGCTTCCACTTCGACGAGACCCTGCTGTTCCGCCGCGAGCTCGCCGCGCAGCTCGGGCTGACGGTGCTGGACCTGCGACCCGACCAGTCGGTGGCGCAGCAGGCGGCGACGCACGGTGCCGACCTGTTCGACACCGACCCCGACCGCTGCTGCCAGCTGCGCAAGACGATCCCGCTGCGCCGCGCCCTGTCGAGCTTCGACGGCTGGGCGACCGGGGTCCGTCGGGCCCAGACGCCCGAGCGCGCCGGCACGCCCGTCGTCGAGGCCCGCCAGCACGACGGGAGGTGGCTCGTGAAGGTCGCGCCGCTGGCCACGTGGGACGACGCCGACGTCGATCGCTACCTCCACCTCCACGACCTGCCGCGACACCCGTTGGTCGCGCAGGGCTACCCCTCGATCGGCTGTGCGCCCTGCACCCGCCCGGTCGGCGACGGCGACGACCCGCGTGCTGGTCGCTGGGCAGCGTTCGACGGCAAGACGGAGTGTGGTATCCACCTGGACTCGGACGGCCGTATGGTGCGGGACACCACGACCCCGGGCTGAGGCGGACGACGACCACATGGCGTTCGACTACCCGGTCACGCTCGACCTCGAGGGCCGCTGCTGCGTCCTCGCGGGCGGCGGCCCACTGGCCGTCGAACGGCTGACCGGGCTGCTGCGGTCGAGGGCCGACGTGGTGGTCGTGACCCCGTCGCCGTCGCCCGGTCTCATCGCCGCGTGTGCCGCGTTCGACGTGCCGCTGCTGCGGCGGCTGCTGACGCCGGAGGACCTGGACGACGCGACCCTCGCGATCGTCACGCGCGAGGACGAGGCGGACGTCCCGCGGCTGTACGCGGCCGCGCGGGAGCGCGGCGTGCTCTTCGCCGCGCTCGACGACGTCCCGCACTGCGACTTCGGGGCCATGAGCCAGATCCGTCGCGGGTCGCTGCTGGTCACGATCTCGTCGGGCGGACGCGCCCCGGCGCTGGCCAAGCGACTGCGCAAGCACCTCGAGGAGACGCTGACCCACGACCTCGGCGAGCTGGTCGAGGTCATCGACGAGGTGAAACAGGAGCACGGCCCCCGCACCGTCCCGTTCGACGCGTGGGCGGCCCGCTGGGAGGTCGCGCTCGAGGACTTCGAGGGACTGCTGGCACTACTGCGCGACGGTCGGCGCGACGACGTGCACGCCCACATCCTCACGGCGATCAGCGGCGACTGACCGCCCTGCCCGTCCGATCGTCGGCAGGAGATCGGTGGGGTGGTGCAGAAGCACCCGGGAGAGCCCTCCACCTCCCGGAGCCCCACGCATGTCCGACACCCCGTCCACCATCTCCCGCCGCAACCTGCTGACGACCGCCGGCCTCGCCGGTGCCGGCCTCGCCTCGATGGCGGCCGCGCCGGCCGTCAACGGCGGTCTCGCCGACACGGTGACGAACACCACCGCGGTCGGCGAGACACTCGACGCGCTGCGACTGGTCAAGGTCTTCGCGTCGACCGAGGAGCAGCACCTGCTGGGCGGGTTCGACGACACCCACGTCATCCACGACGACGGCGGCATCGAGTTCCTGCTGTGGCCGGGCGACCTCGCACGGCTGCGCGAAACCGGTCTGCGGTTCGAGCTGCTGGAGACCCCGTGGGAGCGCGAGGCCGCTGAGACGCTGCGCCTCCGCCGGGAGCGCAACAGCGCCGTCACGGCGGTCCGTGCCCCGGGCGAGACCGAGACGGGCGACTACCGCCACCTCGCCGACTTCAACGCCGACATGGCTGCCCTGGCCGAGGCCTACCCCGACACGTGCAAGCTCGTCGAGCTGCCGTTCCGGACGCTCGACCGACGCACCGTCTACGGCCTCGAGGTCTGCGACGACGTCGACACCTACGACGGTCGCCCGGTGTTCTACAACGACGGCTGCCACCACGCCCGTGAGTGGCCGGCCGCCGAGGTCCCGCTGATGTGGGCCTACGACCTGCTCGAGGCCGACCAGCCCGACGCCGACCTCGGCGACG
>CAYMGL010000186.1:0-5796 GCA_964389945.1 uncultured Actinomycetota bacterium | reverse complement strand
CCGACGAGGCCGACGTCCGGCGCTACCGACGTGAGGTCGAGGAGCACATCGAGGCGCTGCGCACGTTCGCCGAGGACCACCGTGCGCGACTGGAGCACCACCTCGAGCTCCAGCAGCAGCGTCTCGGCCAGATGGAGCTGCCGTCGCCGCCGCCGGAGCCGGAGCGCCGCGAGGACGAGCTGCTCGAGGCCGACGTGGAGGCGGTGGACCTCGACAGCATCATGGCCGAGCTGGCCGCCGCTGCGGAGCCGGGTGCCGGCGACGGGGGCGACGGCGCGGCGCAGGACGGCGACGACGGTGGCGAGCAGGCCGGCGACCACGAGGACCAGGAGGACGAGCACGCGGAGTCGCTGTTCGATGGGTGACGCCCTGCGCCCCAGCCGTGACACCGCGTGCGCGGGGAGTAGTCTCCCGACCATCCGGACATCGACCCCGAAAAGGGCGTGACGTGATCCTCGTCGCCTTCGTGCTCGTCATCGTCGCCACGGTGATGCTCGTCATCGGCACCTTCTTCGATGCGGGCACCGCCTACATCTGGATCTCGATCGGCGCGTGCATCGCGACCTTCTTCGTGCTCGGCATCAGCTACGCCGCCCGCCGCCGTGGCCAGGACGAGGAGGCGGCGCGGCCCGAGCCGCTGGCAGGCGATGCGGCGCGGTCGGCGCCACGCAGCGAGACGTCCAGCGCCATGGGTGGCGGGACCGCCACGATGGTCCGCGAGGAGACGACCACCGAGGAGGCCGAGGACGAGGACGAGCCCACGGTGACGATCGTCGCCGGCCAGTCGACGGCGGCACCGCCCCCGCCGGCTGCTGCGACCGCGGACGACGGGTCGGCCGACGACGCCGACGAGGTGGTCGCGGCCGACGAGGATGCAGCCACCGACGAGGCCGACGAGACGGACGCAGCGGCCGAGGCCGTCGAGCCGGTCGAGGAGGACGAGGCGACCCCGACAGCGGCGCCGGAGGAGACCTCCGAGGAGGTCCCTGCGCCCCGTCGCGTCGCACCTCGGCGTGTCGTGCGCCGGGCCGACGTCGTCGCGGCCGAGGCCGCGGACGCCACCGAGGACGACGGTGCGGCGGCCGCGGCCGCCCCGGCAGCCGCGGCACCTCGCCGCGTCGTGCGCCGGGCAGCACCCGGCCCGGACGGGGGGACGCGCAGGGTCGTGCGCCGTGTGGCCACCGACGCGGAGGGCCGGCGCACGGTCGTGCGACGCGGTGCCGGCGGGGACGGGGCCGGCCAGCAGCCGACGCGGCGTGTCGTCCGCCGCCCGGTCGACGCCGAGGGCAGGACCGTCCGTCGCGTGGTGCGCTCGGCAGGGACCGCGCCGGCGACCCCTGCGTCCGACGAGACGGCGGCGCCCGCGGACCCGCCGGCGAGCAACCGCACCGGCACTCGCGGGAAGCGGGCCCGGGCCGTGCTGTCGGAGATCAAGGGCGTGGGGCCGGCCAAGCAGGACGCCCTGCTGAAGAAGTACGGGTCGCTCGAGCAGATGGCGGCGGCGAGTGTCGAGGACCTGGCCGAGGTGAAGGGTGTCGGCACGGCCGTGGCGACGCAGATCAAGCAGGTCCTGCAGGACCGCTGACCCTGGCCGCCTGCCGCGCTGCGACCTCGAAGGGGTTGTCGCGATAGCCCCAGCGGGCGCCGGCCAGCGGGTAGGCGAGCGCGAAGAGCAGCCCCAGGCGCTCCTGCTGGCGGGCGTGCTGGGCCTCGTGCCGCAGCAGCACCGGGTCCGGCGTCGCGTCACGCGTGACGACCACGTGGCCGAGCGTCGCGGCCGTGGCGCCCTGCTGGGCGAGGAACCACCGGAAGGGGCCGCGGACGGACGGCACGACCAGGGCCGCGACCGTGGGGTCCCACCGCGGCACGCGGCCGCCGAGGAGCGCGGCCACGAGGCCGAGCGCCGTCAGCGGCGCAGCCCAGAGCCCGGCGGCAGCCCGCCCCACCGTGGACCGGGGGGCCGTCGGCTGCCACGTGCGCACGAGGTGGTGGAGGCCGTCGTCACGCTGCTCCTCCGTGCTCGCACCGGCGGGTCCGAGGCCCCGCAGGCTCCCGGCCCGCACCCTGCGTGCCTCGTGGTGCATCCGCAGGATCGCGGCCGCGCCGATGGTGACGGCGGCCGCCGTGAGCAGTGACCTCGTGCGCACCGACAGCTCCGTTCGGGTCGTGGACGGCTCGACGCGACACCCATGGTGCCCGGTGGCCGAGGGGTACCGTCGACGCCCGCCCAGTGAGGACCCGCCGTGACCGTGCTGCCGCCGTTGCAGGCGCCACGACGTCCTGACGACGCCGTCGTGCGGGTGCCGCCGCTCGCGATGACGCCCGGCAACACCGCCCTGCTGCTCGCGGGTGCGACGCTGGTCCTCGACCAGGCGACGAAGTCCCTCGCTGACCGGTCGCTGGTGCCCAACCGGCTCGTGCAGGTGGTCCCCGACTGGGTCCCGCTGGTCGGCGACGACTGGGGCTGGCAGCTGACGTACAACCCGGGCGGGGCCCTCGGGTTCGCGCCGGAGGCGCTCATCGGTGGCCTGCTCGGTGACGCCGTGGGGGCGTTCGTGGGGGAGTGGTTCTTCGTCCTCGTCACGCTGTTCGTGACGGTGATCGTCGTGCGCAACCTGCCCCGGGCACGGCACCTGCGCAGCGGCGTCGCCTACGGGCTGCTGCTGTCCGGCGCGTGGGGGAACGGCCTGGACCGTGTGGTGCGGCCACCGGGCTTCCCGTCGGGGCAGGTCGTCGACTTCATCGCGATCGGCACGCTGCCGCGCTTCAACGTCGCCGACATCGCCATCGTCGCCGGCTTCGTCCTGCTCCTCGTCGCCATGTTCCGCGACGAGGACGCACCGGCGTGACGGGACCGCTGGAGTTCACGGCCACGCCGGACGAGGACGGCGAGCGCCTCGACGTCGTCCTGGCACGACGCGCCGACTGCTCGCGCAGCGCGGCCGCGCGGTGGCTCGACGACGTGGACGCGACCGTGGACGGCTCGTCGGTGAAGCGTTCGGCGCCGTTGGTGGCTGGCGCCCACGTCGTGGTCCCGGCCGCACCGCAGCCGGAGCAGCGACCGACGCCGCCGGTCCCGCCCGTGCGGTACCGCGACGAGCACCTCCTCGTGGTCGCCAAGCCGGCGGGCCTGGTCGTCCACCCGGGCGCGGGACACCACGGGGACACGCTGGTCGACGCCCTGCGGGCCGCCGACATCCCGCTGGCCCCGGGGACCGGCCCGGACCGACCCGGCATCGTCCACCGGCTCGACCGGGACACCTCGGGGCTGCTGGTCGTGGCCAGCACCCTCGTCGCGCGCGACGGGCTGGTGGAGCAGCTGCGACGGCGGACGGTCGAGCGTCGCTACCTCGCCCTGGTGCGCGGTGAGCTGCCGTCCACCGTCGGGACCGTGGACGCACCGATCGGTCGGCACCCGACCGACCGGCAACGGTTCGCGTGCGTCGAGGGCGGACGTCCGGCCCGGACCCACTGGGAGGTGCTCGACGTCACCGCCGACCGCCGGATCAGCCTGGTGGCGTGTCGTCTCGAGACCGGCCGCACCCACCAGATCCGGGTCCACCTGCAGGCGGTCGGCCACCCCGTGCTCGGCGACGACCGCTACGGCGACACGCTGGGCCTGTCGGCCGACGTCGGTGTGCCCCGACTCGCGCTGCACGCCACCAGGCTCGGGTTCCACCACCCGGTCTCGGGCGACCCCGTGCAGTGCGACGAGCCCCTGCCCGCCGACCTGGCGGGCCCGGCGGGCGCCCTCGGCCTGGCCGTGCCCGGGTCCTGAGGCACGACACGTACGCTCGGCGTCCCCGTCGACCCGAGGTGCCCGTGCCCCGGACCCCGCCCGTCCGCACCGCCGGTCAGCGACCGTTCATCGCGGTGGTCGCGGCGGTCGTGCTGGCCATCGGCGCCACGTCGGTCGCGGGCCGCCAGACGGCTGTGGCCGGGGACGGCCCGGACGGCGGACCGACCTCACCCGCGGCGGTGCCGTCACCGGAGCCGGGCCGCAGCGCCCAGGTCGTCGGACCGGTCCGGGGCGCCGACGTGACCGCGTACGTGGCGGACCGCACCGCGGCCCTGCGCGACGCCCCCGACGGCGTCGACACAGCGGTGGTGTCGCTGACGAACGTCCTGGGACCGACGGATGCCACGGCCGTCGTCGGTGCATCGGTGCAGGTGCGGGCGCTGCTGTACCGCCTGCCGTTGCCGCAGGCGGTGGCGCGGACGGTCCGCCTGGGGCCGGGGGAGGACCCGTCGGCCGCCCTGGCCGCGGACCTCGAGGGCCGCCTCGCCGAGCTGCGCAGCGAACAGGCGGCGACGGTCGAGCTGCTCGAGAGCGGCACGGTGGAGGACGAGGCGTTCCTCGACGAGTACGAGCGTCGCGTCGCCGAGCTCGACGAGGTGATCTCGGCGGCCGAGCGTGGCCGGGTCGTGCACGCCGTCGTCGTCCGGGGCGAGCTGGTGGCGTTGCAGGAGCTCGTCGACGCTGTCGGGGTGCGCCTCGTCGACCCCGCACCGCCCGGTACCGACCTCGCGTTGTCGGTCTTCGCGGGGCTGCTGCCGGGCGACACCGAGACCGTCAGCGGGGGACGGGGCGGCTGAGCGCCGACCCTCCCCGGGGCCGGCGGGCCGACTCGCTACGGTCCGGCCACGGCAGGCGTGACGGCACAACTTCCCCGGGTCGGCGCGCAGGCTCGGTCCGTGAGGTCCGCCAGGCGTGCGGGCCCGACCCAGGGGAACCATCGTGGCTGACGACTCCTTCGTCCACCTGCACGTGCACACCGAGTACTCGATGCTCGACGGTGCGTCGAAGCTGGGGCCGATGGTCGGCAAGGTCGCCGAGGACGGCCAGCCGGGGGTCGCGATCACGGACCACGGGGTGCTGTTCGGCCTCGTCGACTTCCACAACGCCGCGCGCAAGGCGGGTGTGAACCCGATCCTCGGCTGCGAGCTCTACCAGGCCGAGGGCTCACGTCGCGACCAGCAGCGGACGCCCAACGGGGACCGGTACTACCACCTCACCGCGTTGGCGATGAACGACGTCGGCTACCAGAACCTCATGGCCATCTCGAGCAAGGCCTACCTGGAGGGCATGTGGTACAAGCCGCGCGTCGACAAGGAGCTGCTCGCCGAGCACAACGAGGGCCTGATCGTCCTCTCCGGCTGCCTCGGCGGCGAGGTCAACCAGGCCCTGCTGCGCGACGACGAGGCCGGGGCCAAGCAGGCACTGGCCGACTTCCGCGACATCCTCGGCCCCGAGCGGTTCTTCGTCGAGCAGATGGACCACGGGATCGACGAGCAGCGGCGCAACTGGCCGCGGCTCGAGTCGCTGGCGAAGGACCTCGGGCTGCGGACGGTCATCACCAACGACAGCCACTACACCGATGCCGAGGACGCGCAGGCGCACGACGCGCTGCTGTGCATCCAGACCGGTGCGGAGCTGAGCCAGGAGAACCGGTTCCGTTTCTCGGGACCCGACTACTACCTGCGGACGGCGCAGGAGATGTGGCAGCTGTTCGGGGACCGTGCCCCCGACGCCCTGCGGGCCACGCTCGACATCAACGAGATGTGCGACGTGCAGCTGGACTTCGGCCAGGACCTGCTGCCCAGGTTCCCCACCACGGGCGGCCGGACCGAGGCGGAGCAGCTGCGCGACGACGTGCTGGACGGTGCCGCGCGGCTGTACGGCTCGCCGCTGCCCGGTGAGGTCCGCCAGCGCATCGACTACGAGCTGCAGGTCATCGAGGACATGGGCTTCCCGGCCTACTTCCTCATCGTCGCCGACCTGTGCCGGCACGCCCG